>JADGEE010000117.1 GCA_016744535.1 Campylobacteraceae bacterium | reverse complement strand
CTCATATACTGAATAACTCCCTAAAGCTGAAAAAAGTAATGTAAAAATCAGAATAGATGGCACTAAAGTGTAATCAACTAACTTTTTAAAACTCAATTCTCTTAAAAATTCACTAAAACTTTTTAATGGTGATGGTAGAAAATCAACTCCATTTTTATATTTATTTAACTCTTCTTTTTGAAATTTTTTATATTGCTCAGAGTCCATATTTTCAGAAAGTGACATCGTTAAGCCTTTTTACTTTTTTATATTTAATTTATATTTTTAATCTTAATTAAAACTTTTCCATCATATAAATCACCTAAATTTGTTGTATCATTTACATCAGTTGCTAATTGATTTGAAGTTACAGTATATGCCCAATTTTTTTCTATAAAAAAACTACTGTAATGAGCTAAAAGAGTATCTTCTATATTTGCTTTTTCTAAATTATTATCCACTGTGCTAGAGTAGTAACTAAAATCACTACAATCTAAAAAGATTTCTAATTCACTTGGATTATCACTAAAATACTTTTGATAACATCCGTAATTTTCTGCATAACTTCCAATTAAAAATTTAAATCTATATACAGATTTTTTTACATCACTTAATTCAGGTTCACTATAAATAAATGGGTCAGCTCCACTTATATCAACTACATCATAATAACTATTTTTATCACTTTTGCTATATCCACTACAAATATATGCTTTAATTGGGCTAATGCCTATTGTTCCACTTCCACTTGAGCAATTTCCATCAGATTTTAAAAGATAGCTCTTTATCACATGAGTTTCAAATAAGCTTGTTGATAAATTAAAGATAGTGTTTATAGCGTCCTCTTTTTGTTGCATTCCATAAGCTAAATATCCTCCAACTACCATTACACTCAATAATGCTCCGACACCTATCCACTCAGCTACTGCTAAACTTCCTCTTCTCATTGAGTTATATTTTTTATTTCTTCTTTTCACTTATTTACCTTTTTAAAAAATCATTAAATATTCCAAAATCTCTAAATGAAAAAGCACTAAATGAATTTATAACACTCTCATCTAAAGTAAAACTAGCAAGAGTAGTTATTGTTGAATTAGCTATTTCAATATGAGAAGTTGAGTATATAAATGCAAATAGTGATACAAATAGAACTTTTAAACCACAAGCAAAATTTATCTTCTCTACTTGTGCATAACAATACTTTATATTTAAAATCATTATTGAAAAAAATATAACTATAGATAAATATGTAAATAAGATTTTTGATATAAATTGAAGCCAAGCTAATAAAAAAAGAACATAAACTTTTTCAGCTAAAACACTACTGGCACTAAACTCATCTATATTATTTATTGTATTTATATAAAGTGCTACAAAACCATCTAAATTATCCATTTTTAAATTTTGCATTGTCATAAAAAAACTCAAAAGTGCTTTATCTGCCCTAATTCCACCTGTAAAACTTGTAAGAGTTGATATAAAAACTATCAAAATTACTAAGCCATAACTTAGTATAATAAATAGAAAAAAATTTATAAATATAACCCCTAAAATAGACTTATTATTTACATTTTCTGCAACTTGTTGAAAATCAGTTACATTTTTTACAAGAGGAAATATAAAAAAAACTGCTACTGTCAAAGCTGAAATTATAAAGACTGTCCAAAGCCCTAAAACATCAATACTATTTATATCACTAATTACTAAACTAGCATTCATTACTTATCCTGTTGTTTGAAATAATTTAGCTTCATCTTCGCTAATATCAAGAGTTAAACCTATTGCACCTTTATCATTTTTAATAAAGAGTTGTCTAAATTTAACATTATCAAATACAAACTCTTCATCCTTACTAAGACCTATAACCTCTTTAACTTCATCTTTTAATATCTCTTTATCAGATATATTTTCAGGTGTTAAAATAATCTTTGTAGATGCAGATGTGATTAAAATATCACTAAACTCTTTTTCAGATATAGGAATTAAATAATCTTTACATTTTTGAGATACAAGTATCAAATGTATTCCATATTTTCGGTACTCTCTAATCTCTTCAAATAGTGGTAAAAATGATTTAATTTTAGTAAAGTTGTGTATCTCTTCTAAATTAAGATATTTAGGAGTAATAGCTAAACCCAACTCTCTCTGTTTTTCAGCCTCTTTAATATCTTCTCTTAAAATTTTATTGATTAATAGAAAAAATAGAGGAATAAAATGTTTATCTTTTTTTATCTCATCATTGAAATTAATATAACTAATTCTTTTATTATCAATTTTAGCACTATCAAAAGAGTTAAACATATTTGAGTTATTAGATATAGTTGATAATTTAGAGTAGGCACTCAAGGCTAAAGCTTTAGTTCTACTATCAATAAAATGAGCATTTGATTTTGATTTAACTTTATTAATTAAATCCTCTAATCGAGGCACTTTTAAGAAATTCCATTTCTCTTCTCTTAAATGATTAACTGATAAATTATGTACATCTATATTTTTCTGTATTGCTATCTCATTTAAATATTTTAAATCAACCAACTCTTTATAAATATCTTCATAACCCCCAGCTTTCAAATCAAGTAAAGTAGCATATTCATAATCTCTATTTTTATATAAATCTAAAATAGCTTCTCTAATTAAACCTTGCTCATCAGCATTCAATAGATTCTCAACACTGCTTCCACTAGAGAGAGAGTTATTATTAAAACTCTCTATAATTACATTCATCAATTTTAATGAAAAATTAACTTCAGCATCATTTGGCAAACCATTATCTTCAACTTTGAAATTAAGTAGAGAAAATTTTAAATCTTTTATATTCTCTCCAGCTATAAAAACCTCATCTCTATGATATTTTTTAAGTAATGCAAAAAACTCTTTAGAACTTCCTCCAACATCAAACATTCTTATTTTAACTTTATGAAGATGTTTAGCAACCATTTTAGATACATCATATCTTAAAATTGAAAATATAATTTTTTGAAGAGCATAAGATTTTCCCATACCTGTATCAGCTATAAAAATTGCGTGTTGAGTTCTATTTTTTCTAAAAATATAATTTATATGTTGATTATAAATATCATAGCCACAAAAATCTACATCTAACTTTTGAGTTTCTCTAACTCTGTCTATATTTGGAACTCTTTTAAACATCACTAAATATTTTTCAATATCTATAAGTTCTATATCTTTATTAAAATCAACATCTTTTGCTTTTAAAATACTCTTCCTAATTAATTCACTTACTTTTGTACCCCTTTTTATTAGAGTAAATTTAAAATTTTTTGAAATCTCTTCAATACTCTTTTCATCATCAATTAAAACATACCCATTATAGATACAAGTATTAATCCTATTATTTAATACATCCTCTTTATATTTTTTATATATTTCATACTCTATTTTATCACTTTGACTAGCTATCTTTGCCCTATAATCTACAAACCTTTTTACTCTATTTTGATTAAAATCAAAAGATATTGCAACTAAACATCTATAATTTGAATTACAAATATTTGCGTAATTTATACTCTCTTCACCTGTTTTTATTTGATTAATTTGATACATAGAAAAATTTTGAAATAAGTTTTGAAAACTCTCTTCAATAATAGCTTTGAAATTATATTTCAATGGGTCAATAATTAAATTTTTAAACTCATTTAATCGTGTAAGTTCAAGCTCATCATCTATATAATATTTATTGATGAAATATATATCAAAAATGGCTTGTATAGTCTCATCTGCATTTAAAATTTTAGTAGCATTTTTATCTTTTTCTCTAGCTCTTTTTATACTTGCATAAAAGAAACTCTCAAAATACTCTAATACCTCTTTAGAGTATGAGAATATATAGTTTGCTGCATAACTCTCATCTTTGACAAAAAGATAGAAAAACCTAGCCTCTTTTAAATGTGCTGTTTTCTCTAATCCATCTTTTAAATTTTTTATTTGAATAGAATGATTATTTTCACCCTCTAATTTAAGACAATATAACTCTTTTAAGTCAGTAGTTATAATTTTATCTTTAGTAGTATTTATTTTATGAATGTTCAAATGATTTCCAAACTCTATATAGTCATAAAATTCTTTCACCAATTTAGCAATTGGAGTTACAAGCTTTATAAAAAGTTTTTCACCTATCATTGTAAATCTTTTAATTGCTTTAATTTAAAATTCAACTCTTGCTTTAAAGTGTTTATTATTACTTCTCTTTTTAGAATCTCTTTTAAAAATTTATTATCTTGATTTACTCTTTGCAATCTATTATTTAAATTAGAATTTAACTCTATGCTCTTTTGTATCAAGTTATCAAACATTTCATTAACATCTTTATCTAGTTTTTTAAATTCACTTTTAATATTCTCATCACAAAATACATATTTACACTTTGCGTTGATGGTTGTTGTGAGAATAGATAGAAATAGAATTGTTATGAAAAAATTTCTCATAACAATTATTTCATATTCTTAAGCGATTCACTCCAAACTAAAGCAAATACAGTATGCTCTTTAGAATCAAGATTATAATCAAATTCAACACCATTTTCACGACCACTAAAACCATAAATATTTGAAAATTTAACCTCAACTAGAGACAATTTTGAATTTATCTTTTTAATGAATTTTACACTAGTTCCATTTTCTAAATAAAACTTACTTTTAACTATTTTATTTTTTGAGTATCTATCAATATATCTTAAAAATATAGGTTCATTATCAGTGGATGAAACTTTAATAACTTTATTTAAAATTGAACTTTTTAAGTAATCATAATCATTACTTTTACGCACACAACGCACATATAAAGACATTTTTTCATCTTTTCCATTATAATTACTAACATCTTTGTTTAAATAATCAATATAACCATTATTTCTTTGACAATTTAGATTATCTCTATAAGAGATAGCAAAAGCTTTATTACTCTCATTTAAATCACTATGCCAATTAACTTTTTGAGTTGAAGTCCAATAATAGTCATGTCTTACATTAAAGCAGTTTTGAAACTCTTTATTTTTATAGTCATCTCTATATCTAAGCAAATCCAATTCACTAACACCAGGTAAATACCAATCGTTATATCCAGCAAAATTTAAATTTTCGCAATAATTTACTGCATTAATCCAATCTTTTTTAATACTTGCCACATTTACATCATCTTGCCACATCAAGTTACTTTTTGTATCAACAACTACATCTAAATTATAATTTCTTACAATCTTTGCATTTAACAAACTAAAAGTAATAATAATTAGAGTTATAAATTTCATCTCACTTCCTTAATCTTTTTTCTACCCAAAATAACAGCGTAAACATCTTTTTTTCTAGTCTCTTTAATTCTTAATTGATTTTTAGCACTTCCTATAATATCCCCATCATTAAAGGCTAAAATTCCATCAATTACTAAAGTTTTACTTTTAGGCTCAAATCCTGCCCTATTGCTTAAAAATAAAGCAGATAGAGTCGTAAAGTCCATTTTTAGAAGTTTATCTTTTAACTCTTTTGCTAATTTCTTTTTATCTTCAATAGGCTTTTTAGAGTTTTTAACCATTTTAAATTGTAAATCTTTCGTAGCTTTGCTATTATCATTAAATTTTGTCTTTAAACTATTTTCATTAAGTTTATGCTTATTAATATACGCATCAGTAGTAACTCTTCCAATTGGCTTTAAATCTTTTAAATTTAAATTAACAACTTTAGTCAATAAAGTTTTATCTTCACAATCTCTATTTAAAATATTAATATTACTTTTACTATCACTCTTATCAATAGTCACTATTGTAAAGACTCCTCTATCCTTAGCTTTAGATATTTCCTCTTTCCAATATGAATCTCTTTTTTCAATCTTTTGATTTAAATTAGATTTCAACTTATCATTTTCATCTGTTAATAATTTTATCTCTTTATTTTTAGAGTTTTTCAAAAAATTTAGAGTAGATAAAAACTCTCTAATTACAAAATAATCCCTCTCAAAAACTACATTTACTCTTTTCACATTAGTTAATATATTTTTAACTTTTTGAATTGAATTTGCTCTTTTTTGTCTATCTATTGCATTAGCTTTTATATCAAATATTTCAAAAATAATTACTCTAGCATTTGGTTTTCCAAAAATGTTATTTTTATCTTTTATCAAAAATGCTTGAGATTGATTTTTACGATTTACAATAGAGATAATTGCATTGATTTTTAAATCTGATAAATTTGTAATATCTTGATAGAGTACAAATTTATTATCTATTTTTACATATTTTTTAGAGTTGAAAAAATTATTAATTTCTCTCTCAAATGCAACTTTAGTATCTAAGACACCCTCCTCATAATCATTAGCCAAATCATTAGCCAACAAGATAGAAGCTGTTATCGCAATAGTAGTAATTATTTTTTTCATTTTATATTTATCCTTTTGAGGTATTATTTTTAAATTTAAATTTAAAAGAACCATTTTTATAAGTTAAACTATTTTTCACATAATCAAACTCATTTAAGATAGTAATAATTTTTTTTAAAAAATCATAGCTGTAACTTAAATGAAAACACTCTCTATCACAGTTTTTTAAAAAGTTATTATTATCAGTTGTTTTGATAATAACTGTAAATACTCCACTATTTTTTGATAAATTTGCAATAAAATAATTTATATTTAATCCAGCTCTTTTAAAATTCATCTTTTGACAAAGTTTATTCAACACTTCTCTATAAAACTTTAACTCTCTATTTTTTCGCTCTATCTCTTCAATTAACTTTTCATTTGTTTTTTTAATTTCAAAATAGTATTTTTGTTTAGCTTTAAGTAATTTTTTTAAATTTTTACTTAATAAGTTTGCTTCTAATATTTGATTTTTAATTTTTAAAATATCTTCAGAATATAGGGACTCTTTCATATTTAAAATAAATACAATTATCAGTAAAATGAAATTTATTAATAAAAATATAAAAACCCTCTTATATTTTCTTTTTTTAAAAAAATCACTCATATATTACCTTTTAATTGCTCTTCTATTTGAGTAATATCTCTATCTACATTGATTATTGTTTTATTTAAATCATCTATTGATTTATTTGTATTTGAGAGATGTTGAGTTAATTTATGATGCTCTGATTTTACTTCAAACATTTTATTATTAAAGTAACTTTTAAATTGTAAATTAGCAATAAAAAGTATTACTAAAGTAATAATAAATAAAGAGAGTATAAAAAATATTTTTTTCTCTTTTTTTTCAATAATTGGAATATTCATAAATAATTTATTAATATCTTTTTGAGGCATTATCTCTATTTTATAACCTAAATCTTCAAAAGTTTCCTCTATCCAATTCTCATC
>JADGEE010000020.1 GCA_016744535.1 Campylobacteraceae bacterium | reverse complement strand
AATTAATTCTTTTTGATATGTTGTTAATCTTTTATATTTTTTGTATTTTTTCATAAACAAATTTTATCAAAAAGCTAATCAAAAAGCCATTTATTTTTACTGATGTTACGATGACTTTTCAAGAGTATCCATAGTTTGGGCTTTCAAAACATCTAATAATACACTGTTAATATGTCAAGAAGACCTATAATAGGGAATATATTAAAAAACTTAGCGTAACATCAGATTTTTAAATTAATTTAGCTGTGAAAGGATGCAACGCCATATTTTATTATAAAAAATCAAAATATGTAACTAAAAGATAAATAAAATTATATTTTTTAAACTTCTCTTACTTCTACTCCTTTCTCATTTATAAAAACTAAATATGCAAATACATTTTTAGTTTTTATTTCTCTCATAGCCTCTTTATATTGTAATACTTGCTTTTTATAACTTGGGCTATTATCTTGTGACGTTTTATAATCAATTATATAAATATCACTCTCTTTCTCTACCATTAAATCAATTCTTTTAATTTCACTTTTATAAATAAACGGTAACTCTTTATAAATTTCTCCTCCTATTAAATTTATAAATTTTGTATTTTTAAGAGTCTCTTTTACGCTATTATAGATAGTCTCTATTCGCTCACCTAAAGCAATTCCATATTTATTATTAGTTTTCTCTTTTGCTAATTTTAGTGAATCTAAATCAAAGCCATTTAAATTTTCAAACATATAATGAGTAGCTAATCCAAATTGAATTGCATCCATATCATTTGGTTTATACTCAATTTCCTCTTTAATAATATCATTTTGTCTACCCCAATTTTTGGTTTCTATCTCAAAAGCTTCCTTTTTTAAATCCTCTTTTTCTTTTTTTTGCTCAATTTTTAACTCACCAATAGATTCATTAATTAAATTTAAAATATCAAATTCACTGGTTTTCTCTTTTGCAATTATAAAAAGTGAATACTCTGCCCTTGTAAAAGCTACATAAAGAGTATTTATGCTATCAATTAATTGTTCTCCCTTCTCCTTTTTTACAACTTCGCTATAATCTTTATCAATTCCCTCACGATATTTTAACTTATATTTAATATCTTTTAATATTATATTATCATAATCAAAGATAATAGAGTTTCTATCAGGTGCTTTTTTTCCTATACTATCAAAAACTATTAAGTGTTTAAACTCTAAGCCTTTTGATTTATGAATAGTCATAACTTTAATTCCATCGCTTATTTTTGTAGCCATAGAACTATCTAAAAAATCAATTTCATAAATAAACTCTGTTAAATCTTTAAAGTTAAAAGATAGCTCTATAAATTTTAAAATATTCTCATCAAAAATAGTGTAGTTATGTGAAATTTGATTTATTAAATTTACAGGTTTATCAAACAAATTATAAGATAAATAATTTATATCTTGAAATGGATTTTCTCCAATCAGTGCAAAAAAGTTAGCTTTATAAATAGCCCCTTTCTCTTTGAAATATAGATATTTCATAAAATTTATAATAGCTTTAACGCTTTGTTGATTTATAAGTTTTGAAGTAGTATCTGTTACAATTTTAACTCCTTCAATACTATCTTCTAAAAAATCTTTTATCTTTAAAATATCACTATTTTTGAAAGCTAAAATTGTAATGTCACTCTCTTTAACTCCACTGTTTAATAGTTTTTCTACTGTATCTTTTAGAGCTTGAAAATACTCTTCACCTTTTAATATTTCAACAAAACCACCTCTATTTGTAGGTAAATTTGCATTTTGTTTTACATATCCATAAATTTTATCCCTAAAGATTCTATTTACAAAATCTACTATAACTTCCTTACTTCTATAATTTGTATTTAAATTATCAACTTTAAAGTTATATTTTTGGATTAAATTATCAAAAAGTTCTCTCTTTCCTCCACGAAAGCGATAAATTGACTGTTTTGTATCGCCCACATAAAAAAATGTTCTCTCTTGACTCACTATTATCTCATCAATAATTGGCTCTAGTATTTCAAATTGAATAACGCTTGTATCTTGAAATTCATCCATTAAAATATGTGAAATTTGACTATCTAACCTAAAATATAAAAATTGATTCTCTAACTCATCATCTCGCAATAAGTGATAAGTTAAATTTGTTACATCATCAAAATTCAGTTCATTTTTAGATTTTTTATAACTTAATCTATACTTTTTAAAAATTTCATATAGATGAAAAAGTCGTTTTAGTGCAATTGTCTCTTTTTGCTCAAAATACTCTATTAATAGTGGTTTTAAATTATTAAATACCTCTTCTAGTGAATCACTATGTAAATCTTTTTTCTTAAAATAACTAAACTCTCTCAATAAATCTTTACTAAGCCAAGTTTTACCTCTCTCTAAAAGTTCCTCTACACTATTGAAATTAACTGCATTTGTTGCACTTTTAGAAGCTTTTGGATGAGTATTATAGAAATCCTTTATTTTAAATGCCTCTTTTAATATTTTCTCATTTAAATTTGAATTAAACTCTTTAAAGTTTAATTTTGGTAACTCTTTATCTTTGGAATTAAATGTATAAAATAGGTCAAAGAGGTCTTTAAGCCCCTTCTCTTGATAGTGTGAAAAATCTATCACAACTTTTAACTCCTCTTCACTAAGAGATTTTAAAAATTGACTCTTAATAAATTCTCGTTTATCGCCTTTAATATTAAAGTCATTATTTAAATTCACATGCCAACAAAAGCTTCTCAAAATTCTATTTAAAAATTTATCAATAGTCATAATTTTAATATCACTAATTAAAAAATTACTAAATAAAACTTCTTTTTGTTTAATCAAAGCGTGAGGAGATTTATTTAAATTTTTTGAAATAGTTTCTAAATAACTTTTATATTTAGAATCGTTTGTGTCTAAATTTTTAATTACATCAAATATTCTACTCTTCATCTCATTACTAGCTTTATTTGTAAAAGTAAGAGTTAAAATCTCTTCACTTTTTGCACCCATAAAAAGAAGTGAAATATATCTAATTACTAAATTAAATGTTTTTCCACTTCCCGCACTCGCCTTTAAGGCTAAAAATCTATTCATGTTATTCCTATTTTCATCTACTTCTTTATCCAAAAACCTTGAAGTGGTTTTATTTCTCTCACATCTTTTATCCAGCTATTGTTTTCAAATGTCCAAATAGTATTTTTTGATTCACCAAATATACTAATATCATTTATAGTCGCACCTGTTCCAATTAAATGCCAACCACTACCTAAATTATCAAATTCATCTTTTGTTAAAAATTTTACATCTACATCTTTTATATTCGTTAAATCATTTGTAGTAGATGGTAAAGTAGGAGGTGTTGCTGTCGTAATAAAAGTTGTATCTATGTTATTATCTTTACACTCTACTATTTCTATTCCACAACTTTCAGGATTAGTCTTACATTCTTCTTTTTGTGTTGATTTTGCATTATTCATATCTTCACTTGTATAAATATAATCACTATTTATTGTAACTGTATCATTATAATTTTCTAACTTAGTTCCTGTCATTGTATAATCTATACCATATGTCATAGCCTTAGCAGCGTTATTACCATTTCCAATATAATATTTTCCATTAATTGAATTTTCATTTAAGTTAAAGTAATACCAACTAGTATAATCATTCCCCAAAGAAGAGTTTCCTAAACAAATATAATCATATCCTGTAGATTCTTTATTATCATAACGACATAGTAATAAATTATCAGAAGTTTCATAGAAACCATGTGTACCCATATTTTCATACCCATATTCATCTGATAACTCTGTTTTATTTATTATTAAATATTTTTCAGAATAACTACTTCCAATCTTATAATTAACTTTATATTTACCTAATATTTTTTCCATTACATTTTTATTTGGATTATAATCAGTAAAATTTCTTTTGTTAATAGTATTTTTAGTAAACTCATTTAATGATTTTTCAATATTAACTTTTGAGTTTATATTTATGTCTCTTTTATTAGAAGTATTAACTAAACTATTTAACCTCTCTTTTAAAACTTTATTTTCTACTTCTATATCGTTCTCATTTGCTATTGCACCAATTAAAAAACCACTTACCACCAAACTTAATAAAGTTTTTTTCATAAATATCCTTTTAAAATCTAAAAAGTGTGTAAAATAGTAACTTAGTTAAAAATTTAATACAAATTTTTTATAAATTTCAAAATATCACAACTTTTACATACTTCTTAGATAGACTTAAATTTGAAAGAAGCGATAGTAAATAAACTTTGGTCGGTCGGTTTACTATTGGTTTTTTGCTATTATATTTTTTTCAAAATAATCTATTGTCTCAATTCTCATTTTATAATTCTTTTAACAAGTCATAAGCATTTCTTGTTTTTAATTTTCCTTTTTTTAATAATTTATTTTGTTTAATCTCTTTTATTTCTAACCCATTAAAAGAGTTTAAAGCATTTATAAGTTTATCAAAAATACCATCTTGTAATTCAATTTTTATATCTAAAGTTTGCATTGTTTTATCCTTTAAAATTTAAAGAAGAAAAGAGATAAAAATTTATTTCTTTATCCAAAACCCCTGTAGAGGTTTTATCTCTTTTACATTATTAATCCAACTATTATTTTCAAATGTCCAAATAGTATTTTTTGATTCTCCAAATATACTTATATCATTTATGCTTACACCTGTTCCAATTAAATGCCAACCACTACCTAAATTATCAAACTCATCTTTTGTTAAAAGTTTTACATCTTTTTCATTAAATTCTTCAATGTTATCTTCTGTTTCTATTTCACTACTAATATCATTTTCAACTTCTCCACCATCACTATTAAGCCCATCTATTTTTGGAAAATAAGCAAGATAACACTCTCCATTTCCCTTTACATAAAAAGCTTCACCAGTAGCTAATACAGAAGAAATTTCTAAGAAAAATTTATAATTGGTATTTGGTAATTGAAAAGAGTTTAAGTCTATTGTTCTATTTACAACTCTATAGTTAGTAGGAGCTTTATAGTAAATTGATAGAGGAAAAGGTGTTAGAGTTCTAAAGTATATTAAACCATTTGAAACAGATGCTTCACCCATTGTATGAGTAGCTACCATATAACCATTATTTATGGTGCAAACATTCTCACCTTGCACAACTGTTAAAAGATTCTCACTAACTGCCCATCCACTTAATAAAAATCCACTTACCAGTAAACTTAATAAAGTTTTTTTCATAAATATCCTTTTAATTTAATTTATATTATTAACCAATAATTTCTCAAATTGTCTCTTTATATCTCCATTATTAGGATTAAGCTCAATTACTTTAAAATGAGACTTATCTCTAGTTGTAATTCCTAAATGGAGTTTTCCATTAGAAATAGAAAAGTTTGAAATTTTATAAATTAAACCTTTTAATTTAATTTTTTTATCTTTATAAATTTTCATAATTTTATTAAATCTAAAATCTAAAACACTACTCTCTTTAATAATCTTTTCAAAAGTATCTTTTCTATTATTTAAAATCTCTTTTTTATAAAAGTAAATTAATATTTTTTTAGAAATTTTTATATTTTTTTTATATTCTAAATATTCAACTATATCATTAAAAGTTAAACCGTGTTGTTTTAAATATAGAATATCATTTTGCACTTTTCTTAAAACTTTTTCAAATTTTACTAACCCCTTTATATTCTCCTTAAGTTTAGGTTTAAGCTTTTTCTCATCAATAAAACTTTTTAACTCCTCTTTATTCATTTTAACTCCTTTTAGTCAAGTGCTTTTGCAATTAATTCCAATGGATGTTGAAATTTAGTTGTGACATTATTTTGATAGAGAGCGTTACTTAACTGCATTCTACAAGCACTACACTCTGCTGAAACAATATCGGCATTACTATCTTTTATCATTTTAGCTTTTGGCATGCCTGCACTTTTTGCTAACTCAAATTTTTCAGCTTGAATTGTAATTCCACCAAAACCACAACAGCGATTTGGGTCGTTCATTTCAATCATTTTATAATTTTGATTTATTAATTCTCTTGGCTCTTTATACACGCCTTGAACTTTTCGTGAGTGGCAAGGGTCATGATAAGTCACTAATTCATTAAATTTAATATTTTTATCTTTTAATATATCTTTTAAATTTGTATATTTATCTAAATATTCAGTTGAGATAAAAATTTTCTCATTTAATTTATTGATTCTAACTCTCCATTCAGGGTCATTTTCAAAAAATTTTGGATAATCGTGTTTTATCATTGCACTACAAGTAGCCTCTGGGATTACTATTGCATCAACATCATCAATAAAACTCTCAAAATACTTTATATTTTTTTTAGCATTAATTTCAACTGTTTTGAAATCACCCGTAAAATAAGCTGGGGCTGCACAGCATTGCTGTTTTTTTGCCGTAAATACATTAATTTCAAGTATTTTAAGTATCTTAACTAACGCATCTCCTACACTTGTATAATTATAATTAGAAAGGCAACCGATAAAAATTGCTACTCTTTTTTTAGAATCTTCACTATTTTTTATATTTTCAGGATATTTGTTTAAAAAACTTGTTTTTGCGATATTTGGAACTATTCTATCTTTTTCAATAAAAGGCATAAATCCCCTAGGCTTTAAAGATTCACCCTCTTCTTTGAATCCACAAGTTTTTAAAAAGAAACCTGATTTAAAAGCAAAATCCATTATTTTACGATTTCTTAATAGATAAAAGAAACCTTTTTTATATACTGATATTCCAAATTTATTAGCAATATCTTTTCTAATATTTTGTATCATAAAATCAGTTGAGAGTGAATTTGGACAGACATCAACACAATTTGTACATAAAAAACAACTCTCAAATATATTCTTAGTATCTTTATTTAATTCAAGCTCACCTCTTTTATAAGCTCCAAGTAAATCTAAAAATCCTCTTGGCGAGGTAACTTCATCGGCACTATTTTGATGAATTGTACAAGTTGGTATACATTTTCCGCATTTAATACAATCATCACTTATTTTTGTATAATCAAACATTTACATTCCTTTGATTTTCTTAACCTCGTCACTAATAGAATCTTGTCTCATAAAATGCTCTCCAATTAAAAAAGCATCCACTCCAATTTTATTTAATTCTACTACTTGTTCGTGATTATTTATCCCACTCTCTGCTACAATAATTTTACCATTTGGTATCATTGGGATTAATTTATGACACAATGACATATCCATCTCAAAAGTTTGTAAATTTCTATGATTTATCCCTATTATATTTCCACCAGCAAAAATAGCTTTTATTAAATCCTCTTTATCGTGTATTTCAATTAAAGCTTCCATTCCTAAGTGCCAAGTGTATTCTAACAACTCTTTTAACTCTTTTTTAGACAGGGCTTTTGCAATAAGTAGTACAAAGTCAGCTCCATAAACTAAAGCTTCAAGTAGTTGATATTTGTCTACTATAAAATCTTTTCTAAGTAGTGGCATTGGTACATAGCGTCTGATTTGTGTTAAATACTCAATATCGCCTTGAAAGTAGTGAGGCTCTGTTAATATACTAAGTGCATTAGCACCACCTAATTCATATTCTTGAGCAATTTTAATTGGGTCAAAATCAGCTCTAATAACCCCTTTACTAGGACTTGCTTTTTTAACTTCTGCTATGATTTTATATGGATCTTTTTCTGTTGAGGCTAAAATTTTTTTTACATCTCTTGGTGGATATGGATTAAAGGCTAAACTTCTTCCTAACCACTCTTCTGAATACTCTGCTTTTCTCTTTTCTAAATCTTCTTTTGTTTTTGCAATAATTTCATCTAAAATCAAAAATAACTCCCAAATTTTTTTGGGTCTATTATAGCTTATTTTTTATAATAAATTAAACCTTTAAAGATTTAATTTATCCATATTTATTAACTCTATTTCTTTTAAAATTTCACTAGATTGCCTAAGTGCTTCTATTGTAGTTTTTCTAGGATGACAAATTGCTATTGCAATACCTTTCTTTTTAGCTTTTTTTACTGCTTTTTTAAGTTGTTCTTTTATATATTCCACATCAGCTTTATTATCTAAAAAGACATCTCTTCTAATATATTTTAAATCAAACTCTTTAGATACTAATTGAACTTTTGTTTTAGGGGTAGTTCTGCTATCTATAAATTTAAATTCATATTTATCTAAAATTTTAAATAGTTTCTTTAAAGCCTCTTTATCTGCAGTAAATTTACTACCAGTATGATTATTTATATATTTAGCTTTTGGAAACCACTCTCTAATCTCTTTTATTCTACTCTCTATTTTAGTTTCATTATCTTCTACATTTAAAGTGTTGTCTTCTTTATTTGGATATCTTAGTGCTTCAAGAGGAAGATGAACCATATATTCATTAATATTTTTAGCTAATAATGATGTTTTAGGATGAATTGTATTTGGAGGTAAAAATGATAAAGTAATACTTAAGTTTAAAGCTTCAACATCTTTAACTTGATGCCCAAAAGATATATCATCCATAATTATAACTAATTTTGCTTTTTCTACTACATCTTCTCTTACATCTTCTTTAATTAATATTAATTTAGAATTATTATTATCAACAATACGAGTTATTTCTTCATACTCTGAAGTAGTTAAATTATCTATCTCTTTTTCTTTAGCTTGTAAAATATTTAAATCATCTTCATATTTTGCAACTATATTTTCAATAACATTTTCTGTATAATTTTCATCTATTTTTAACTCTTCTTCTTTAACTAAATACTCATCATATTTATGATACTCTATCATATCTAAAATATCATCACTTTTTTGGATTATATTGTTACTATCTGTCTCTTCTATTAAAGATAAATTTAAATCTCCAGTATTATTAAATTTATTATCAATAAAATTAAACCCAATAATAAGAGTTAAAATTAAGAGACCAATTAATAATACAGAAGCTACAAACTTTAAGTTTCTCTTTTGAGTATTTTTTTGTGTAAATTTACTGTTTTTTTTCATCTAACATTACTTCGACTTCAAGCATTTCAATACTATCGCTTTTTTCAGTTTTTATATTTATATCTTTAACTTTTATATACTTTTTTATAACTTGCAAAATCTCCTCTTTTAAGGCATTCATAAATGGATAATCTGAACTCATTCTCTCGTGTGCTAAGACAATTTTTAATCTATCCTTTGCAACAGAGGCACTATTTTTTTTAGTTCCAAATATTCTCTCAAATAAAGAACTCATCTTTTAAATAACCTTTTCAATAAGCCTTTAAATCCACTCTTTTTATTTAAATCCATATACTCTACATCTTCACCTAAAATTCTTTTTGCTACTCTTCTAAAAGCTTCTCCTGAAAAAGAGTTTTTATCATAAAATACAGGTTCACCCGCATTAGTGGAACTTACAATTTTTTCATCTTCTGGTACAAGTCCAATCAAAGGTAGTGCTAAAATATCGAGTACATCTTCAGTACTTAGCATTTCACCTCTATCAACTAACTCTTTTTTGATTCTATTGATAATAATATGTTTTGTAACTTCTCCACCTTTTATAGCTTTTTCACTTTTAGCATCAATTATACCAATTACTCTATCAGCATCTCTAACTGCACTTACTTCAGGAGTTGTTATAATTATAGCTCTATCAGCTAAAAATATAGAATGTTCAAAACCACCCTCAATTCCAGCTGGAGAATCTAAGAGAACAAAATCAAATTCCTCTTTTAACTCTTCAACTAATTTTCTAACTTTCTCTTTATCAAGTATATCTTTGTCTTTAGTTTGTGAAGCTGGTAGAAAATACAAACTTTTTGAGCGTTTATCGTGAATTAATGCTTGGCTTAAGTTACAATTACCCTCCATTACATCAACTACATCGTATACAATTCGTCTCTCAAGTCCTAAAATCATATCTAAATTTCTAAGTCCAATATCAAAATCTATTGCTACAACTTTTTTGCCATTTTCAGCTAAACCAACAGCAAGATTTGCTGTTGTTGTAGATTTGCCAACTCCCCCCTTACCAGAAGTTATGGTAATTACTTCACCCATATCTAGCCTTAATATTAATTTTTATCTTGATTAACTATCTTATTTGCTTTAATCCAAGGCATCATATCTCTAAGTCTTCTACCTGTTTTTTCTAATGGATGATTATACATATTTCTTCTCTCTGCATTCATTCTAGGATAACCAGCTTGTCCTTCTAAAATAAAATCTTTTGCAAATACACCATTTTGAATCTCTTTTAAAACTTCTCTCATAGCTTTTTTAGATTCTTCATTGATTACTCTAGGACCACTTACCATATCTCCATACTCAGCAGTATTAGAGATAGAGTATCTCATATCAGCAATACCGCCTTCAAATATTAAATCAACAATTAATTTTGTTTCGTGTAAACACTCGAAATAAGCCATCTCTTCTGGATATCCAGCTTCAGTTAATGTCTCAAATCCAGCTTGAATTAATGCAGTGATTCCACCACATAAAACAGCTTGTTCTCCAAATAAATCAGTCTCTGTCTCATCTTTAAAGTTTGTTTCAATAATTCCAGTTCTTCCTCCACCAATTGCAGAAGCGTAACTAAGTGCTAAATCTTTTGTATTTCCACTAGGATCTTTTTCTATTGCAATTAAATCAGGAATACCACCACCTTTTATAAATTCACTTCTAACGGTATGTCCAGGTGCTTTTGGTGCTACCATCATTACATTTATATTAGATGCTGGAGTGATTTTTCCATAATGAATGTTAAACCCGTGACCAAAAGAGATTGTTGCTTCGTCTTTTAAGTTTGGTGCAATTTCACTATTATAAACTTCTGATTGAGTCTCATCAGGAAGTAAAATAACTATAACATCGGCTTCTTTAGTAGCTTCTGCTACTTCTAAAACCTTAAAGTTTTTAGCTTCAGCTTTTGCCCAAGAGCTTCCATTTTTTCTAAGTCCAATAATAACTTCAACACCACTATCTCTTAAGTTTTCAGCGTGTGCGTGTCCTTGTGAACCAAAACCAATCATTGCTACTTTTTTAGATTTTATTAATTCTAAATTACAGTCTTTATCATAATATACATTTAATGCCAATATTTATCCTTTTATTTAAGTTAAAATTTTAATTTTAGTGGCTGATTATACATAAAATTTTCTTAAGTATTAATATTTTTTGTTTTATTTTGACTCTTTTCTCATATCATCTAATAATATAAAAAGTTGATTGCTTGAATTTTCCATTGATTTAAAATTTTCAACAATTTTAGCTTCATTTTCAAGTCTTTTATCACCATTTGTAATAAATTCCATATTAGTATGAACTCTATCGTGAACATCTTTATGAGGTGTTACCATAACTTTATACGCATTTGTATTAGCAAATCTATCTTTACCTGTATTTGCATACCATTGACCAAGTCTACATTTTTGATGGTCTGAAAATGTGGTTGCTTTGGTTGTATTAAAATCAACAATTGTATTATAAGCATCTGACTTATAGATAATATGATCAATTTTTGCTAAAACTATAAAAACCATATTTTCCATATCTTCAATAACATTAGTTATTGATATAGCATTACTATTAAGCTCACTCATAGTTGTATTAAAGTTTTCTACTGACTTTGATGATTCTTCTGCCAACTGAGTCATTATTATTGATTTATCTAAAATAATATTAGCTTCTTGTTTCATAGAGTTAATAGATACAGTTATTTCACTAGTAGCTTTTTGAGTCTTCTCTGCTAGTTGTCTGACTTCATCAGCTACAACAGCGAAACCTCTACCATTTTCTCCAGCCCTTGCTGCTTCAATTGCTGCATTTAAGGCAAGTAAATTTGTTTGGTCTGCAATATCTTTAATTAAATCAACAACAGAAGTAATATCGCTAGTTTTATTATTTAAACTCTCTATGCTAATATTACTATCATTAATATGCTCAACAAGAGTTTGAAGTTTATTAAGAATATACTCAATAGCTTTCATAGAATTGCTTGATTGTTCACTAGCTTCTTTTGTATTATTATAAACATTTATAAGCTCTTTTATAATCAATGCCATTTCACTTTGAATCAATTTCAATCCACTTCCAACATCCCCAATACTTCTAATATTCATACTAAAGTTTATATGTCTCTGTTTCTCATAAGCTTCTTGCATCGCATCTATTCCACTTTTAACCATAACTATTGCCGTAGAAAAATCACCTTTTAGCCCATCATCATTAAGATTATAACTAAAGTCAGATTTTGAAGCTTGTGAAACTGAAGTATTAATTCTTTCAATTAAAGTACTAAATGTTTTAACAAGTGATTGTAAAATTTTAGCCAAATCACCCATTTCATCAGCATTTATTCCATCAATTTTTAAATTAGATAGATTACCATTATTTACATTTTTAATTAAATCATTAAATTTTTTTATAGAAGTAGAAATAGTATTTGTAACACTGTATGAGAGATATATAATAATTAAAATACTAACAATTGATATTATTAAAATAACTATTAACATCATCATTGCTAAATAAGCTTTATCATTTGCAGATATTATAATATCTTTAGCAATTTTATCTTCAAATATTTTAAGTTGATTTATTTTTTGAGTAATTGTTTTGAACCAAAAAGTAGGATCTACCTCAAAGTTTTCTTTTTTTGAAATAGCAATATTTCTTAATCTTTCTACTTCCATAAATGAGTTATGTTTTTTAAGTTCTTCAAACTTCTCTTTCATAACAGGACTTGAAATTTGAAAAAATAGGTTTAATAGAGTTTTTTGTTCAGATGCAAGAGATGTAAATTTAGCAAATGAATCTGTGTTAAATTTATCTTTTGCAAATACATTAGATAATACTGCCCTCTCAATTCCTGCTCTCTCTTTTGAGCTTATAAATAGAACAAAACTATTAAAATTAGTTCGTATTTCAATATTTTCTGGAATAGTAGAAAAATTTGTAATAGTATCAATTATTTTTTTATTCAATGCAGTATAAAATCCAATAGCATATTTACCTTTAATTGAGAGTGATTTTACACGAGGTCGAATGTCTTTTATCGAGTCTAATTTAAGTTCTTTATTTAGCATATTTGTATGTGAAATAGTGCAATTTTTACAAAACTCTCTAAGCTCTTTTATTTTTATATCTGTTTGAATGTATTGTTTTGAGAGTATATTTGCAAATTTTTTACCATTTGAGCCAATAAATCCAGCACTAGCACCTCTCTCCTTTTGAAGTTCGTGCAATACTGCACTCATTTTTACTGATAGTTCTACAACAGCAGTAGTGTTTTTAGCATTTTTATATGAATAGTATGAATCATAAAAATTTTTAAGAGAGTAAGTAAAAATAACCATTAATACAGTTACACTTAATAAGATAAGTTTTCGCTTGATAGATAAGTTTTTTATCATAATAATATTTCCTTAAAGCTTCTATAAAAAAGTTTTTATTCTACTATAAAAAAATATTATTATCAAATATCATTATTTTATAAATTTTTATTATTTTAAAATAGTTTCCATTTTTTTTCATTTAATATACTCTTAGCTTTAGAGCAGAGTGGTGCATTTAAAATTAAAATCTTTTTTTTACAATTTATCTTTTTAAAATTGATAATTTTTTGGAAAATTTCCTCTAATTTTAAAATATCTTTAGTTAAAAATCTACTTTTTTGAGAAATATTTAGAATTACTGTATGGTAACTTTTTAAATCAATACCAGTATATATAGTAACTCTTTTTCTAATTTCTAGCTCTTTAGGTTTAATTTTTTCTAATTTTTTAAAAATTAAACCTTTATTTGATAAAGATTCTATTAACTCTTTCACTATTTACTAAGTTCAAAATATTTATTATCATAATATATTCTATTTTTAGTTGTAAAAATAGGTTTTTCAATTTTATCATCAAGTTTAAATATATTTGAAGTCATTAAATTTTTATCAATTGCAATTAAATATCCCTCTTTTTCAACTCCATAAATATATTTTCCACTCACAACTCCAACAAAATGTGCAAATGGAAATTTTTTCTCTTTTATTATATTTAAATCTAAGTTGCTTAAAATAATTTTTCCATCAGTTGTAAAGATATATAAACTATCATCTAATACTAAAATATCTCTAACTCCTACATCATAACTATTTGTAAATTTTGGATTTACAGAGACTACTTTATTTGAAGTTGAAGCGACAAGCCTATTTTCAATTACCTCTAAATAGATGATATTATTAAAAAAATTTTCACTTGAAACTACAATATCTCTAATAAATTTATAATTTTCACTATCAATTATTACAACTTTTCCATCTAAGGTTGGAAAAAGAATTAAATCATTTAAGAAATATGGTGAAGCTATTTTTGAATTTAATGCGTAAACATCCTCACTTTTTTGTGAAAATAGTTTTTTATCTTCACTAATATCATAAAGAAGTATCTCATTATTTGCTAATACAATTGCTAATTTATCCTCTTTAGAACTAGCAGATGTCACACTTACTTTAAAGTCAATTTCTTTTATTAATTTAAAATTATCTCTATCAAAAAGTTTAATGATACCACATCTATTAGTTGCTATAATAAATTTTTCATCTTCATTTAAAAAGTAAAAATTTTTATTTAATTTTATATTAACTATACCTTTTCTTGTTAAAACCTCTCCATTAACTAAAGTTGCACCATCACTATGTGACCTTGAAATACTAGATGAGAGAGTTCCATCAAAATTAACATCTCCAGCAACACTTTTAGGTTCAAAATATTGCTTTTGATTACATCCTAAGAATAGAGTTACTAATAGAAAAAAAATTGAAAATTGAAGTAAAAATTTCATAATGTATCCTGTATTTTAATTATTTTTTAATTAAGTAGTGTTCTAAAAAATTTGCTACATTTTTCGTAGGAGATTCTAATCCTATCATAGAGAGTTTTAATTTAGCTTCATCGAGTTTATCTTCTTTTATTAACAGATATGCTTCTTGAAAAAGAGCGAAGTCTTTAAGTATAGCATCTTTAAGAGTTAAGTAACTGCTTAATGCTGTAGTCTCTTTTTTCAGAGTTGCTAATTGATATTTAGATAAATCTGAAATAACTACCATATTTTTATTAGCAATTTCATTTAAAGCTTTAATATCACCATCTTTAATAGCTTTTTGAAATAGATAAACACTATATAGATTTGGATTTTTCTTTTTTAAAATATTTTTTGCACTCTCATCATTTAAATCACTTAAAAGTGTTAAATAAGCTCTATTTGAATCTTCTAAACTTTCACTTTTAATATATTCGCTTACTCCATATACAGTTATTCCAACAATTACAATAACACCTAAAGCAATTAATAATTTTTTATATTTTTTAGCAAATGTTTCAATTTTAATAACACTCTCTAAAAATTTCTCTTGAGCGCTTAATTCTTCTTTGATAAATTCGAGGTTTTGATTCAAAATATCTCCTTAGTACAATTTTGGGAATGTTATCAAAAGTTAAATAAAAAAGTAATAAGTTTTTTGTTATAATCAACAAAAATTTATAAATAAAAGGTATGAAATGGTTATAGATGATAAACTTTTAGCAAAACTTGAAAAATTAGCTTCTTTAAAGATAGATGATACAAAAAAAGATGAAGTAAAATCACAACTTAGCGAAATTTTAAGTTTTGTTGATAATTTAAACTCAATTGATATATCACAAATTGAAGCAACTTTTACAACTCTTAGTGGTGGTACAAGATTAGAAAATGATGTTGTCTTAAATCAAAAAGAGATTGCTCATAAAATTTTAGCAAATGCACCAAAAAGTGAGAATAACTTTTTTATAGTTCCTAAAATTATAGAATAGGATAGGTTTTTTTATGCAATTAAATGAGATGCTTGATAAAATGGTTAAATTTGGTGGTTCTGATTTACATTTTTTAGGAGGAGAGCCTCCTCTTATTAGAATTGACGGAAAACTTGAAGTACTTCAAGGCTATGAGACTCCTCTTAGTAATGATGAAGTAAAAAAAATTTGTGCACCTGCGTTAAATGATAGAGAGAGAAGAGAATTCATAGAGAAAAAAGAGTTAGACTTTATGGTTCAAACATCAATCTCTAGATTTAGAACAAATTACTATGTAGCACTTGAAAAAATGGGGGCTGCATTTAGAGTTATTCCTACTAAAATTCCATCAATTGATGATTTAAAAGCACCTCAAATTTATAAAGAGTTAATAAAAAGAGAAAAGGGTCTTATTTTAGTTACAGGCCCCACTGGAAGTGGTAAATCAACAACTCTAGCAGCTATGTTAAATGAGATTAATTTAACAGAAAATAAACATATTTTAACAATTGAAGATCCAGTTGAGTTTGTGCATCAAAATAAGCAATCTCTTTTTTCACAAAGAAGTGTAGGAAGTGATACAATGTCATTTGCAAATGCACTAAAATCAGCTCTTCGTCAAGACCCTGATATCATACTAATTGGCGAAATGAGAAATAAAGAGACTATTAAAGCTGCTATTACCGCAGCAGAGACTGGTCACTTAGTTTTTTCAACGCTACATACAAATTCAGCAGTTGCCACAATAAATAGAATACTTGATACTTTTGAAGCAGATGAGAGACCTCAAATTTCAGCTCAACTATCAGCAACACTTGTAGCAGGAATTGCACAAGCATTATTACCTAAAGTTGGAGGTGGAAGAGTTGCTGTAAGTGAAATATTAATCAATAATCCAGCTTTAGGAAATTTAATTAGAGAGGGAAAAATTCATCAACTCTATTCACAAATGCAAATAGGTCAAGGTGGAACAGGAATGCAGACACAAACACAAGAGATGTTACGACTTATAGGAGAGAATAAAATTACAAAAGATAATGCACTTAGATTTTCAACAAATCAAGAAGAGTTAAAAAAGGCTTTAGGATAATGGAAGAGTTATTTATTGAGTGGATTAAAGAGTATGGTTATATTATACTTTTTATCTGGAGTATAGCAGAGGGTGAAACAGGGCTTGTAATGGCTGGAGTTTTAAGCCATACAGGTGATATGACACTATCTATTGCAATAGTAGTAGCGGCTTTAGGTGGATTTGTTGGTGACCAAATTTATTTTTATATAGGTAGATATAATAAATCATATATTCACAGTGAGTTTAGGACACATCGACGTAAATTTGCCCTAGCACATCTACTTTTAAAAAAGTATGGATGGCCCATAATCTTTGTACAAAGATATATGTATGGACTTAGGACAATTTTGCCAATGGCTATTGGAGTTACAAAATATGATGCAAAAAAGTTTGCATTTATAAATTTTTTAAGTGCTTTTGCTTGGTCTAGTATAACAATTATTCCAGCTTATATTTTTGGTGAAGAGATATTAGAAATTCTAAAGTATATTAAAGCACATTGGTATATTGCACTTCCAGTTGCAATAATTTTAGCTGGAAGTTTATACTATTACTTTCATAGAGTAACTAATAGTAGTAGTGATAGAAGAAAAAAACGAAGAGAGAAAATGAAGGAGAAAAAATGAAGTTTTTATTAGAGTTAAAAGAGTTATCTAAAATAAATGCAGATTGTGAAGTTATATTTGTAATAGATAAAAATTTAAAACATAAATGGGTTTATGATAAAAAAGATTTAAAAACAGTTGATTTTAAAGGAAGTGTTGAAGAGGTAGCTTTTTTGCCTCATCAACATAAAATTTATGTAGGCACAAAACTAGAACACGAAGAGTTAAGAATTGCATCAGCTAAAGTTATAAATTCAATAAAAAAAGCAAAATATAAAAGTATTAAAATTGGCATTTATAGTGATAAAGAGACTCTAAGTGCTAATATAAAGGCTATGGTAGAGGGGTTTATTCTAGGAGTTTATAACTTTGATAAATATAAAAGTGAAAAAGAGAAGTTACACTTAAAGAATATTATATTTGCATTTGAAGATTATAATAATAATAAACTAGATGCAGATTTAATAAATAAAGCGATACAAGAGGGTGAAATTAGAGCAACTTCAACAAATTTAGTAAGAGATGTTGTAAACTCTATGCCTGATGAGCTAACTCCAAAAGAGATGGCAAAAATTGCTTTAAAATTAGCAAAAGATAATAATTTAGAATGTAAAATTGAAGATGAAAAATTTTTAGCAAAAAATGGAATGAATGCCTTTTTAGCTGTTAGTCGTGCAAGTATTCACCCTCCAAGATTAATTCATTTAACTTATAAACCTAAAAATGCAAAAGCAAAAGTAGCTATTATAGGAAAAGGTTTAACTTATGATAGTGGTGGTCTTAGCTTAAAGCCAGGTAGCTATATGGTTACAATGAAATCTGATAAAAGTGGTGGAAGTGCAGTTTTAGGAATTATGAATGCAATTAGTAAACTAGGAATTGATATTGAAGTTCACGGAATTATAGGTGCTACTGAAAATATGATTGGTGGAGATGCTTTTAAACCTGATGATGTATTAATTGCTAAAAATGGTAAGAGTATAGAGATTAGAAACACTGATGCAGAGGGGCGTTTAGTTTTAGCTGATTGCTTATGTTACGCTCAAGATGAGTTAAATCCTGATTATATAATCGATATAGCAACTCTAACTGGTGCTTGTGTTGTAGCAGTTGGAGAATACACAAGTGGAGTTATGGGATATAGCGATAAATTAAAATCTAAAATGCTAAAAGCTAGTAAAAAGAGTGGTGAATTAGTTGCAGAGTTACCATTTAATAGATATTTACCAAAACTCTTAAAAAGTAATGTAGCAGATATCTCTAATATAAGCTCAAGTGGTTATGGAGGAGCAATTACAGCAGGACTATTTTTAAGTGAATTTATCAAAGAAGAGAATAAAGATAAATGGTTACATCTTGATATTGCAGGACCTGCTTATGTAGAAAAAGCTTGGGGATATAATCCTTATGGAGCAAGTGGGGCTGGAGTTAGAGTTGTAATTGATTGGCTTGAGAGTCTAAAATAATGAAAAAGTCAATTTTAGTTTTAATTTTTTTTATTTTTATAACTGGATGTTCAAGTAAAGTTGTGGTTGATTATAGAGATTTTAAAAACTCAAATTATAGAGTTATGAAAAGTATAAAAGATAAGTATCAAAGTTCAGACTTTGACCACTTAATAAAAAAATATGCAAAAAAATATAATATTGACAAGAGACTTGTTAAAGCCATTATGAAAAAAGAGAGTAACTTTAATCCAAGAGTTGTAAATAAAAGCTCTGGTGCAACTGGACTTATGCAGATAAAACCTGAAACAGCTGGAGCTGATGTCTATAAACGAATCTTTAAAAAGAGTGGAATGCCAAGTCGTCACGAACTTAAAAATCCAAATTTAAATATTGAAGTAGGAGTTGCATACTTTACTATTTTAGATAAATATTTAGGAAAAATTAAAAATAGAGAAAGCTTAGAGTATTGTATGATATCCTCTTATAATAGTGGAGCAGGGGCTGTGCTTAAAGTATTTTCTAGCGATAGAAAAAAGGCTACAAAAATCATAAATCAATTAAGTCCAAATGAAGTTTATCATATTTTGACAACAAAACATCCAAGAGCTGAAACAAGAGATTATCTTAAAAAAGTTTTAGTTTTAAAGAATATAGTTAAAATTTAATTATCTTTTATTTTTTCTTCTTTTATTTTTAAATTTAAATAAATATCTTTAAATTTTTCCATCTTAATTTCAATTTGTTCAATATCAAACTCATCTACACTTTTTATTAGAGAAGTTGCAAAGTTTATAAAATTTTCTGCACTATATTTAGTAGCAATAGTATTTAACTCTATTGCAAAATTTTTTATCTCTTCAAATTCAGAATTATCTTTTGCATTTTCATAAATTGGATAAAGTTCACTTAACTCTTTTACAAACTCTTCTATCTCTTTTATATTTTTTGACTTTTCTTCTATAATTTGTTTATCTTTTTTAATATTATTCTCATAAGGCAAAAATTTCATTAACTCTCTTATAAGACCTCTTCTACTAATTGGTTTTTGTAAAAATCCATTAAAAAGATGTTTTATCTTATTTTTTTGATGCTCCATAACTGAAGCTGTTAAGGCGATAATAGGGATTGATTTTAATTTTTCATCACTCTTTAGTATTTTTGTAGCCTCCACACCATCCATTACAGGCATTCTTATATCCATTAAGATAATATCAGGTTTAGTTTCTCTAGCTTTCATAATTGCTATTTCACCATTTGAGGCATCAATTGGAGTAATATTTGTATTTTTAAAGTTTTCTATAACTACCATTCTATTTGGTTCTATATCATCAACTACAAGTAAAATAGCTCTCTTAAAAATAATGGCATCTATCTCAAAATCATTATCATCTTTGCTTGAGACTTCAACAGAGCTAACAGCAACATCTTTAAAATATATTTGGAAAGTTGAGCCTACATCTTTTTGACTTTTAACTGAAACTTTACCACCCATAATTTCACAAAGTTTTTTAGTTATGGCTAGACCTAATCCAGTTCCACCATATTTTCTATTTGATTGTCCATCTTGTTGTTCAAATGAACCAAAAATTTTCTTTTGTTCACTCTCTTTTATTCCAACTCCGCTATCACTTATCTCTAATATTAAATTTAAATCACTTAAATATGTAGGGTTTATTTTTACTTTTGCATTTAAACTTACAAATCCAGAATCTGTAAATTTAATAGCATTAGAGATTAAATTTATTAAAACTTGTCTAACTCTAATCTCATCTAAAATCAAAGCTTTTGGAACATCTGATTCAATTTTAATTTTAAATTCTAAATTTTTCTCT
Organism: Campylobacteraceae bacterium; assembly: GCA_016744535.1. Taxonomy (GTDB): domain Bacteria; phylum Campylobacterota; class Campylobacteria; order Campylobacterales; family BB28; genus BB28. The sequence continues at coordinate 16,457 of JADGEE010000020.1, read as the reverse complement.
TTAATTTTAAGACTAAAAATTCTCTCTATTTCTGCAAAAAGACTATAAATATTTATAGCTTCTAAGTTTATTTGAAGTTTTCTAGCCTCTATTTTAGATAAATCTAATATATCATTAATTAGTGTTAGTAATGTTTTTCCACTTGATTTTATAGCATTTAAGTAAGTTTTTTCTCTCTCATTTACAATAATACTCTCAAGCAATTCCGTAAAACCGATAACAGAATTTAATGGTGTTCTAATTTCGTGACTCATATTTGCTAAAAATTCACTTTTTACAATATTGGCGTGTTCTGCTTCATCTTTTGCAATAGATAACTTTTTATTAGTATCTTGTAATTCTTTTGTTTTTTTCTCTATTAATTTTTTTAATTGTAAATTTAAAAAATATAAAAAAAGACTTATTAATATGAAAATAGTAGCAATTAAAATATATATATAATTATAAGTTTGTTGTTTTTGAGGATTATATAAAAAACCTTTTAAATTTAATTTATCATTTATTAATTTTTGTTCTAAATATACATTTGCAATTCTCTCAAATCTAGCTAAATTCATTTGACCAATCTCTATTAAATTTGGAAGTATCAATTTTTTCATCTCTTTAGCTTCAAATTTTAATGCTTTTTTATTACCCTTATATTTATACTTTTTTATAATTAAATTTATCGTTTCATCAATATTATTAAAAGCATATTCCCATCCTTTTTTAGAAGCATTTATAAAGTTTTGCGTTCTTTGAAAATTTTTATCAATTTCACTCTCTGATGTAAATAGAATGTCTCCATAAAAATCTAATCCATAATTTATGGGATTTATAGTATTAAATTCGACTCCTTTCTCTTTTAGCAGATATGGCTCATACGAGATATATGCACTCATAGCATCAACTCTATCTTCAATTAAATCATTAATGTCATAAGTATATTTCTCTATCTCTATATCATCTAAATTAACTCCTGATTCTTTTAACATAGCAATTATTGAAGCATCGTGAGTTCCTTCACTCTCAAGCATAATTTTTCTATTTTTAAGTTGAGATGGATCGATTAATTCAGAAGATTTTTTAGTTAATAAAACTACTGGAGAGTGTTGAAAGAGTGCCATTAATGCAACTACTGGCTCACCTTTTAATCTATTTACTAAAATTCCAGAATCAGCAATTGCATAATTTACCTTTTTATTTATAATATCAGTAATTATATTTTGATTTGCTTTTAACTCTCTAATTTCTAAATCTATTTTAGAATCTTTATAATAACCTTTCTCTTTTGCCATATAGTAACCTGCAAATTGAAAAGAGTTAAACCATTTTAATTGAAGTGTCACTTTCTCATTTCCAAATAGAGTATTAATCAATAATATAGATAAAATACTAACTTTAATCACTAATAATTCCTACTTTAACATTAGGCATTTTTATTATAAATTCAGCACCTCTTTTCCAATTTTTACACAAAATTTTTCCATTAAAACTATTTTCTATAACATGTTTTGTGATATATAGACCCATTCCTGTGCCTTTTAAACCTTTTGTAGTTATATAATTTTCAAATAGTTTATTTGGTAATAATCTTTTATCAACTCCTCCTCCATTATCTTTAATTGATATTATAATTTCATTATTAATTAATTTTATATTAATTTTTATAAATCCTTTTTCTATTATCTTTTCACTAAGAACATCTTTTGCATTTGTAATTATATTTATAACAGCTTGTTTAAATTCTGTTTCATAACCATTTAAGAGATAGTTATTCTCTGAATTAAGAGCATATTTAATATTTTTCTGTTTTAAAATAACATCTAAAATAGTAAATATAGATTCCAGACTTTTTTTTACATTAAATAATTTTTTTTCTCTATCTGGTTTTAAAAAACCTCTAAAATCATTTATAGTTTGAGACATATAATGTATTTGATTATATGTTCTATTAATAAAACTTTCAAAATTAAATACATCTAAATTATTACTACTATGTGACATTTCCAATTCACCTGTAATCAAACTCATTAAATTTAATGGTTGTTGCCACTGATGTGCTATCATTCCTATCATTTCACCCATACTTGACATTTTAGAATCTTGTATCAATTGGTGTTCAAGCTCTTTATAGTATTCAAGCATAATTAAATCACAATATCCTCTAATTGCAGTAGTCATAGTACAAAAAAGTTCATCTTCGGTTAATTCATCTTTAGATTTATAGTCATTTATCTCATATTTTTCTATCACTTTTCTCTCTGGATAGTCTCCAGGTTGCCCAGTTCTAATTACAAGTCTAATTTTGTAATTATTTAACTCTTTTCTAATATATTCAACTAACTTCAATCCTGAATCGTTTTCTTCCATAATAATATCAATAAAAGCTACAGAGATATTGGGATTCGCTTTTAACTTCTCCATAGCTTCAGCTTTTGAAGAAGCATTTATTAAATTTAATTTTTTATCCATATATTTAAAGTTAAAAAGAGCAAATTTTGTTACATTTAATATATCAATTTCATTATCTACAATAAGTACATCCCATTTATCTGGAGTATAACAGCAATCTCTCAACTTAAATCCTTTGGAAATTTTATTAAAAACTCTACTCCATTTGTAGTATCTATTAATGAGATATTACCTTTTAACTTCTGAATTACAATATTTTGAACTATATTCATTCCAAGTCCAGAGCCAATTTCCCTATTTGTAGTAAAAAATGGCTCAAATATTTTTTTTCTATACTCTTTATCAATTCCAACTCCATTATCCTCATATATAAGTTCTATAAAATCATCTTTATCAATTAAATTAAGTTTCATTAATTTATTTTTTTTATTTTTAAAACCGTGAATTATAGAATTCATAACTAAATTTGTCAAAATTTGTCCAATCACTCCTGTATAAGTTTTAATACAGATTTCATCATTACAATTTAATTTAAATTTATGATTAGCTTTTTTATATTGTGGGCTTAGTGTCTCTACTACTTCACTTAAATATTGACACAATTTAATTTCTCTTATCTCCTCGTGCGTCTGCTCAACTGCTACTTTCTTAAAACTCTTAATAAGTGATGAGGCTTTTGATAAGTTACTAAGTGTTAATTTATTAAGTTCAATTATATGAGTTTGAAAATATTCTCTCTTCTCATCATTTAATTTTTCAAAAATAGGATGATTTAGAAGTTCCTCTATTCTTGAATTTAAAGTTGAAGTAGCCGTGACACAAACACCAATAGGAGTATTTATTTCGTGTGCAACTCCAGCCACTAAACTACCTAATAGTGCCATTTTTTCAGATTCAATTAATTCATAACTTAATTTTCTAACTTTAAGATGGGTATTAACACGAGAGAGTAACTCTTTGGAATTAAACGGTTTTGTAATGTAATCAATCCCCCCAACATCAAAACCTTTTATAATACTTTCTAAATCAGTTTTAGCAGTTAAAAATATAATTGGTACATCTTTATACTCATTTTTCTTTTTAATCTCTTCACAAGTCTCAAATCCATTAAGTTTAGGCATCATTACATCTAATAAAATTAAATCAAAAATATTTTTATTACAAAGTTCAATCGCTTTTGTACCACTGCTTGCAAATGAGAGTGAATAGTTTTTATCTTTTAAAACACTTGCAACAACTTGGATATTTTTTGGTGTATCATCAACTATTAAAACTTTTTGTCCAATCATACAAAGCCTTTACTTATAAACATAATATTATTATAAGTATATTCTATATTTATTTTGATTATATACTTATAGTAGGTAAAAGAGTTAAAATTAAATTAAGTTGATATTATCTAATTTTTACTTTCTAACTCTATTTAAAATATTTAAACTATCTTTATAGATTGGCTCATCTATAAATCCATATTTTCCATCACTAAAACCAGTTATTTCCTTTTTTTTCATCTCTTCAAACTTCTTTTTTATATATTTAGCTCTATTTATAATTTCATCTTCTATTTTAAATATAGTATTTGCAATTTTAACTTGCTTTGGTGAAATAACTCCCTTACCCTCATAACCGATAGCTTTTTCATATTCACACCACTTAGTAAACTCCTCTAAATTTTTATACTCTTGAAAAACAAATGAAATTGGAATTAATCCTGAAAGTTTTGAGTCAATTAAAAACTTTGATAAAATATAATCTATTGTTGGATTATCTCTTTTTAAAATAGCTTGTGGTAAATCTAAACTCTCTAACATATCTAAAATCCCTAAATAGACTCTCTTCACTCTATTATCAACTCTTAATTTAGATAAGTTATGAAGTGATTCTTTTGTTTCTATTGATAAATCAACTTCAATATCATTATCAATCAAACTTAAAGCTCTTATAACATCACTCTCATCTTTTACTTTTGGGATTCTTATGGCATCAGGTTTAACTCTATTTAATAATTTTATCTCATCTTCACCACCCTCATTTAATGGGTTGATTCTAACTACAATTTTAGAGTAACTACTCTTTAAATTTGAGATAAAAACAGAAGCTAATCGTAAAGCAATTGGTTTAAGTTCAGTAGAAACTCCATCTTCAAGATTAATAATAACTATATCAGAAGTTAGGATATTTAATTTATTTAAATGTTTTATATTTTGGGCTGAAAGCATTAACGCTGTTTTAAATAAATTTAAGTTATTTTTTTTCCTATTTGGGGTTATAATATATTTATCTAGCTCACTTTGATTTAATTTTTCTAAAAAAGAGACATTTTCAAAAACCATCACTATCCTTTTAAATAACTATTTATAATATTTAATTCACTTCTAAACATAGTATGTAAATATGTCCCTACTACTTTCTTTTTTTTCCAAGTTCCATTAATTTTAAAATTATCTCTTTTAGCTAATTGCCAAATTCCATTTTCTATATTTAATGGTTTTGAGTAGTGAAAAGCGTGACCTTTATAAATTGTATCTTTCAAATTATCTTTTGCTAAATAATACCCTAATCGTTCTCTTTTATCTTGCATAGTAAAATCAATATTTAAAATTCCACTCATTTTAAAATCATCAATTTTATTACCTAAATAGATAAGTCCTGCACACTCTGCATAAATGGGTTTTGTTTTTGAAAATTCTATTAGAGATTCTTTAAATTTATTTGAATTTTTAATTTTAGAATAAGCCTCTTTTGTCTCCACATATCCACCACAAATATATAAATTGTCAATATCTTTTGAAATTATATCATCATTTACAGCCGAAATTATTTTAACTTCTTTAAATATTTTTTTAAATAATTGTAAATTATCATAATATAAAAATGAAAAATTTTCATCATATACAACTCCTAGAGTTAAATTACTTTTAGGAACTTTTTCAAATGGATAAAAATCAATTTTGGGTGGAATAAATTCAGCTAATTTTTCTAACTCTTTTAAATTTAAATTTTCTAAAACTTCATTTGAAATTTCTCTTATCTCACCGCTTTCAAGCTCATTCAAATTAAGTCCTAAGTGTCTTGAAGTGATACTCTTTAAATCCTTTTTAATAAAGCCTAAAACTTTAATATCAAATTCAGCCTCTATTAAATTTTTTATCATTGTATAGTGCATTTGACTTGAAATATGATTTAAAACAACTGTTTTAATACTGTTTTTTTTATACTCTAGCATCCCTTTTAATATCGCCAAAAGTGTGGTATAAGTTCCCTTTGCAGATAATATTAAAATAGTTGGAATATTTAAAATAGTTGTAATATCATAAGTTGAAGCTTTTCTTTCTAAGCCATCATAAAAGCCCATAACTCCTTCTATAAGCCCTATTTTATCATCTAAGTAGTGATTAAATAACCATTTGATTTGATTCTCATTCATTATAAATCCATCTAAATTAATAGAGGCATTTTTAGTAATATATTGATGAAATTGTGGATCTATAAAATCTGGACCAACTTTAAAGGCTCTTGCTCTATCTTTAAAATGATTAAGTAAAGCCATAGATAATAGAGTTTTTCCACTTCCTGAATTTGTAGCAGTTATTGCGATAGCTTTTGGCATTTTATTCCTTTTGGTATAATTTCATTAAAAATTAAAAAGAGGTTAATTATATGAAAAGATTTCGACATTATAATAAAGATAAAGCTATTTTACTATCTTGTTTTGGCTCAATCATCGAACAAGATAAGTATTTAGAGTTAAAAAAGTATATCGAAAGTGAATTTAAAAATATTGATGTGTATCTATCATTTTCATCAAAAATGGTAATTAAAAAATTAAAGAAAAAAAAGATAATTTTTAAAAATCTTCCACAATCTTTAGCGAACTTAGATTTAGAGGGTTATCGTAAAATTATTGTATCTTCAATTAATCTATTTCCAACTGACGAGCACAATTTAGTAAAAAGAACAGTTAAAGGCTTTAGAGAGTTTTCACTTTCAAATATTAAAACAACAAAAGCAGTTTTTAGTAAAAATAAATCTACTACTTTAGCTATAAAAGCAATTGATGATAAGTTAAGAGTTCAAAATCCTAATACAGTTAATTTATATATTATGCACGGAACACCTGATTTTGAGACAAATGGAATAGCATCAATTGATTATGTAAGTCAATTATTAAAAGTTTTAAATCCTAAAAATTATTTTTGTTCATTAGAGGGTTCATTTCCATTTTATGCTATAAAAGAAGCCTTAATTAGAGATATTAAAAACCAAAATAGTGATAATAACAAAAATATAGAGATTCAAATTGTACCAATTTTATTAGTTAGTGGAAATCATTATAATAAAGATGTGATAGAGATTAAAGAAGAATTGAGTGTGAATTTTAATATAAAAATAGTAGATTCATTTAAAAATAGTGATAAATTTTCATTTATAGAAATTGATGAGATAAAAGATATAATAAAAGATAATATAAAAGAAGAGATAGATAAAATGGGTTAAAAAAATAATTATAATAATTATGATAAAATGAAAGATTAAAAATATTTAAAAAAGGTTAGTCGTGAGACACTTCTTAACACTAAAAGAGTTTTCAAAAGAAGAAATTTTAGAAATTATAAATTTAGCAATCAAAATAAAAGCTGAAACTAAACAAGGTGAATTAAAGCCATATTTAAAAAATAAAACTTTAGGGATGATTTTTGAAAAAAGCTCAACTAGAACAAGAGTTAGTTTTGAAGTTGGGATATACCAATTAGGTGGTGTTGGGTTATTTTTATCAAATAAAGATATTCAATTAGGGCGTGGTGAGCCAGTTAGTGATACTGCAAGAGTAATCTCAAGAATGGTTGATATGGTTATGATTAGAACATTTTCACAAAGTATGATTGAAGAGTTTGCAAAATATTCAAAAGTTCCTGTCATAAATGGTTTGACTGATGAGTTTCATCCTATTCAACTATTAGCTGATTATATGACTATGATTGAACATAAAAAAGATAAAAATCCAATTGTAGCTTATGTTGGAGATGGAAATAATATGACTCATAGTTGGGCTATTTTAGCAAGTAAGCTAGGGTTTGAGTTAAGAGTAGCTACTCCTAATGGTTATGAGATAGATAGTGAACTTTTAAAAAATTTAGATTTAAGTAATATTAAAATTTCAAATAATCCAAAAGAAGCTGTGGCTAATGCTGATGTTGTAACAACTGATACTTGGATTTCAATGGGTCAAGAGGATGAAAAAGAGAAGAGAATTAAAGATTTTGAAGGCTTTATCGTAGATAACTCTTTAATGAATTTAGCAAAAAAGGATGCAATATTTCTACACTGTTTACCAGCATATCGTGGCAAAGAGGTGAGTGAAGAAATTATTGAGGGAGCTAAGAGTGTTGTATTTGATGAAGCAGAAAATAGACTTCACGCACAAAAGGGTTTAATGGTTTGGTTAGATTCAAAAAGGAATAATTAATGAGTATAAATAAAAAAATTAATAAAATAGCAGATAGTTTAGGCATTGAAGGTGAAAAAACTGTCTTAAAATTAAAAAATAATAATGAAGATAGTGAAAATAAACAAATTTTAGAGTTACAAAGTGGTAGTTTCGATTCAAAAAAACCGTGGTTTATTATAGATGAAGATGACAAAGTTCATCCATTGATATCAATGGAACTTTTAGTCACACTACTTAGTACAACAAAAAATGCATTGCAAGAGAATTTAAATATAAGACTTGAACAAGCAATAATGCAAGAATTACCAATTGATTACAATGATGTATTAGCAGTAGCTATGAATGAAGTTGGTAGCGTAATTAATTCACCAAAAGAGAAAAGTCTTTTAAATTTAAATGTAAATGGAGTTGTTAAAAAAATAAAAAAGAGACACCCAAATTTATTTTATAATGTAGACATAAATGAGATGATATCTAAGGAAGATTTATGATTGATTTTGAAAAATTTTCAAAATTTTCAAAGGCTGGACCTAGATATACAAGTTATCCAACTGCGCCTGAATTTAATGAGAGTTTTGATATTGATAAATATATTCAAAAATTAGAAAATGCAGATAAATCAAGACCACTATCATTATATTTTCATATTCCATTTTGCAGAAGTGCTTGTTATTTTTGTGGCTGTAATGTGGTTTATACATCTAAAGAGGATAAAAAAGAGAGATATATTAAATATTTAAGAGATGAATTAGAAATTTTATCAAAACATTTAGACACTAAAAGAGAAGTAATTCAAATTCATTTTGGTGGCGGAACACCAACATTTTTAAGTGCAATTCAACTTAAAAAAGTGATTGTTATAATTAAATCTCACTTTAAAAATATCTCTAAAGATGTAGAGATATCTTGTGAAATTGACCCTAGATATTTTAATAATGAACAACTTAAAGTTTTAGTTGAAGGTGGGTTTAACAGATTTAGTTTTGGAGTACAAGATTTTAATCCAAAAGTTCAAGAAGCAGTTCACAGAATTCAAAGTTTTGAAGATAGCAAAAGAGTTATTGAAAACTCACGAAAATCTGGAATTAAAAGTGTAAATATAGATTTAATTTATGGTTTACCATTTCAAAGTTTAGAGACATTCAAAGAGACACTAGCTTATGTAAAAGAGTTAAATCCAGATAGATTAGCTGTATTTAATTATGCTCATGTTCCTTGGATGAAGAAAACTATGAGAAAGATTGATGAAACAACGCTACCTACCCCTAGTGAAAAACTTAAAATTATGCAATATACGATAGATTATTTAACTACTACTGGTTATAAAACAGTTGGAATGGATCATTTTGCAAAACCTGAAGATGAACTATTTTTAGCAATCCAGAAAGGTGAATTACATAGAAATTTTCAAGGCTATACTACAAAAGGTGGAGCAGATTTAATTGGAATAGGGCTTACTAGTATTGGTGAAGGTAATGATTACTATGTACAAAATTATAAAGATATGAATCTATATGAAAGTGCAATTGACGCTGGAAAATTGCCAGTTTTTAGAGGAATTCAATTAAGCAATGATGATTTAATTAGAAAAGCTGTAATAATGGAAATTATGGCTAATTTTAAATTAGATATAAAAAGAGTTGAAAATAGATTTAATATAGATTTTTTTGAATATTTTAAAGATGATATAAATGATTTAAATGAATTTGAAGATTTAGTGAAAATATCAAAAAATAAAATTGAAGTAAATCCAACAGGAACACTTTTAATTAGAAATATTGCTATGCCTTTTGATAGTTATTTAAAAAGAACTCCAGAGAATAAAAGAAAATTTAGTAAAACAGTTTAAGTTATTTTTAATCTGTTTTTGATATAATTTCCATCCACAAACAAAATTGATGGATAGGTGGGTGAGTTGGCTGAAACCACTTCCCTGCTAAGGAAGCGTACTGGTAACGGTACCGAGGGTTCGAATCCCTCCCTGTCCGCCATTTAAACATCCCATTTTACGGGCTTTAAAAAATCATTTTTTGCTTCTGTACGCTTTTTGTATGGTAATCATTTAAAAAAGTTGCTCTCTCAATATTATTTTGTTTAATATACTTTGCATAGTATTTAAATGTTGTTGTTAAATCTTTGTGTCCTAACATTTGACTTATCCAAAGAGGATCTTCTCCATTTGATAACATTATTGAAGCAAAAGTATGTCTAGTATTATAAAAGTATTAGTAGAGAGAGATTATATCTTATTTCTATTCACTCACTTTTAAAGAAAAATGATTAGAAGTAAACTCTCCTACTGAATTTATAAAAAAAAGAGGATTTAGTGAAGTAAAGCAATCTAATGGTTTTTCTTGAGAATTCAACTTAGAGCATTCATTATTCTCATACCAACTTCCTTCAAAATTCATATATAAATTAGAGTTTATAATTCTATATGTAAATCTTCCATTGTAAGAACTTCCATGATTATAAGTAGGCATAGTAACCAAATCATCAGAAACCTCTATCCAATCATGACTATGTTGAGAACTACCATACCAATTAGAAGGTAAATTACTTGCTTTCACTTCAACTTTTACTGGTATTTCAGAGCGAACAAAACCAGAACAGTATTTAAATAAAGAGCCATCTTGATAACATCCTCCGTGATTCATATACTCTTCATCACCACACTCTAAGTCATTATTAATTATCTGTTCTTCACCTTCACCACATTCTGGTGTCGGTGTTGGTGTCGGTTCTACCTCAATAATTTCACCAGTCCCTTCCAACAGATAACACTCATCAGTTCCATTTTGTGTTAAATCTGCTATTTCAGTACCATTACAATTTGCCATTACATTTTCGTCATTTACATCATAAACATAACCACTTTCATTAAATGGATAAACACTTGATTGACTCTCACCTGTTTCACTATTAGTTACATCAACTCTATAATCACAAGTACCCTCATCATATTTATTTGTAACTATCCAAGGAGATGGTTTTGAGGGATTACATTTTATAACTTCGTCTGCCCCTTCTAATTTAGAACAATCATAGTTTTCTATTCCATCCCAACCTTTAGTGTTTTCAATAACTTCTTTTCCTCCACAACTAGCAACTACCCAATTATTACCTTTAACTGGATATATATTTCCATTTAAATTAAAAGGATAAACTGTTAGATATTCACTTAACTCTGGATACTCTAAATCAATTTTATGTTCACAAGTTCCATCATCTTCATAGTGAAAATCAACTATATTCCACTCTTTTTTTGGATTTTCTAAACCTCTACCAACTCGTATAATATCATCAAATATTTTATCTTTAGATGACATTCCACTAATATGTTCATTTTTATCACTTATATAAGTACCTTTAAAACTGTGACATCTAATATCGCTTAAACCGTTATTATAAAAGCAAGTATTTGCAGTTTCATTTGCTGGCAGAGTTGAAAATGGATAAGCTGTACTTGTAATTTGCCACACTATATCCTCTTTTAAAGTTATATAGTTATCGGAGTTACTATTATCTTTTATTTTACCTGCCAAACTTCCAACTCCAACAACTCCATAAGATTGAGTTTTTATAGGACTATCTTTGTATAACTCTTCATAAAAAGAGTTTGCAAATAAGACTCCCTGACCGTGTCCTATTCCAATAATTTTATAATCATTATTGATTTCTTTTTTATATCTATCTACTATAAGGTCAGAGTTTTGTAATTCCATTTTTGCATCCATCTCCATTTTTGTCATTGTATTCATTTGAGATAAAATTATAGTTAATGGTCTTGTAGATAAACCTAAAAGTTCTGACATAATAAATATTAAATCACCTAAATCTAAACCATTCACACTCCCTATTAATCCATTATCTTTTGCAATCTCTAAAAAAGGTGTGGAAACTCTTGACAGCACTCCTCTATCTCAAAACTTCCATAATAGTTAGATAAAAAAGTTTGACTTAAAAGTCCGTTATATTCAATATAGAGTTTCATTCTATCCTCTGTATTAAATACAGATGCCTGTAACTTAATAGAAAATGCGTAATCATCATTAAAAGCATCATCTCCTAAACCATATTTTTTCTCATATATAGCTTGTTCACACTCACTCACTTTATCCATCTCATACATCGCTTTTATAGCTCTCTCTCTATTCTCTGCTCTTGTAGGTGCATCATATTTTGTAAGTATTACACTTGGAAACATTTTTGCTTTTTGCATATAAGCCATATTTACAGCTTCACTACTAAAACGATTTTCATGTACAAAAATCTCAACATCATCCCTAACACCATTTCTATTGCTATCAATTCCCTCTAATGTTTTTTTCCCTTCTTCTTTTGGGTCTTTTGGAAGTGAAATAAGATTAAATCCGTTACTATAAAGTTCACTTATTGATTTTTTATCATAAACAAATTCACCGATACTCTTTTTATCTCCAATATTTAACTCACCCTTAGAGTGAATTGCACCACTAAAACTACTTTGTGGATTTCCTACAATATCAAAATTAGTAAAACTATAAATTAAGGCATTTATATTAAAACTTGCACTTGTATTGATGTTTATATCACCTAAAGAGTAAATCATTAACTCTTTTTAGGATTTATCTTTATTTATGACAATTACATCATTTTTTGGATTAGAGTTTGTGTTTTTAGTTATCTCAAATTTATCTTTGATAAAAAACCGACTATTTCCATCTGTCTTAATCTCTACTCTATCGTGTACTACTTTCTTTTTAGAACTTTGAGACATTACCTCAAAACCACCTATAGTAATCACCTGCCCTAAAGATAAATGTCGTATTTTTAGCTTCATCAATAATAGAGGCTATCTTTTGAGTTCGATTAAATAATCCATTTATACTTGGTGCATCAAAAGTGATTATTAAATTATCTTTAGTAATCACTAAGTTTCCAATATTTTCACTACTTAAAGTAATATCACTATCTATTTCAATACTTTCATTAATATTAGAATTTAAAAATTTAAACTCTTTTAGAGCCTTTGGAGATTCACCACTAGCTTTACAAAATTTACTTCTAAGAAAAGCACCACATTTAGCCTTATTTTTATTATTTATCTTTGGAGTAACTAAATTTTCACCACTCTCTTTAATCTCTACATTTGAGTAGAAGTTAATAACACTCTCTGAGCTTAACACATCAGGAAAAATTTCTGTTGAGTTAGCGTAAAGAAATCCGCTTAAGATAAGTGAACCTAAAAGAATCTTTCTCATTAATATTCCTTAAAATAAATTTATACTAAAACTTAAATATGTAAATAAAGTTTTAATAAGCTCTTATTTTAGCAAATATAAGTGTAAAAATTGTGATATTTTTTAAATTTTAGTTAAGTTTAAGTAAAAAAATAAGAAGAAGAGGTAGAAATTATTTATTTAATTAATTTCATTTAAAAGTTTCGTTATCTCTTTTTTACTAATTTTATGTTTTTTACCATAATAAATATTCTCTTCTAATTTCAAAACTATCTCTTTAGCTTGTGTATTTTTAGAAGCAAATGGAATTAATAACTTAAGTAAATCTCTATCTTTTAAAGAAAATTTAACTTCTTTGAATTTACTAAAATCAATTTTAACAAACTTAATAATTAATATAAAGATAATACCCAAAAAGAATCCAAACATTATATATATTAACTTATCAATATTTGAAATTATTTTTAACTCTTTATGCTCTATTTTTGTTTCAATTTCAGTTTCTGTTTCAACTTTAGCTTCTAATGTCTCTAATTTAGTCTCTAATTTTCTCTTAGCCTCTACGCTAATAGAGAACTCTTTAGTTTTAATCTCTTTTACTGTCTTTGTTTTTAAATCAAAATACTTCAGAGTAAAACTAGGAATTATAAAATTTTTCTCTGCAATTAATGCAAATTTTTTACTGTAATTTCCACTATAATCATCACCTACAAATTTATAATTTTTTTGAGATTTATCAGCATATACAATTGCACCATCTAAATTTAAATTAAATTCCTCTAGTGCATCAAAATTACCAATACCGCTTATTTTTAGAGTTAAATTAATAGGGTCATTTTCTTTTACACTACTCTTATCGATATCAGCTTCAATTTTAAAATCACCAACAAGATTAATATTATCTGGAATTGGTTTAATATTAAAACTTAACTCATTTGAAAATATAGTTCTCCAATGAGGACTTTTAACCCAAAAACCAAAAATATCTCGACTTCTCTTTGGAGTTGCAACTCTAAGTTTTGATGGGGCAATTTTAATTTTACCAGCTTTTTGAGGAAATAAAATAAAGTTTAATTTATGAACTATATAGCTATCTTCTCTATAAGCATTCTCTTTTCCAACTTGTTTTGACCAAAAGTTTGGAAAATTAATTTGAGAATATTCAATATCTAAAACATCTTCTTTAATAGCTCTCTTAAAAAGAATCGTATATTTAATTGGTTCACCTACATATGCCTCTTTTTTATCTACTTTAACTTCAAATGTAAATTTACTATTTTTTGAAGTTGGTTTAGATTTTACTATTTTTAAATTTAACTCTTTTGTTTTCTCTTTTACCCCATTAACTTCAATTTCAAATGGAGTAATTTTAAGAGATTTAGTTGGAGTAAAAGTTAAACTCTTAGAAATTTTAATACTCTGTTTTCCATTTATAATAGATATATTTTGAGACTTTGCTGTACTCTCTATCTCAAAACCTGCTATATCTAAAAGTTCTGGAAAAATTACATTTTGCCCACTTGCACTTAGAGTCAAAGTAACTCTTTCACCTAAAGTGATATTGTTTGAACTTAATGTAGCTTCTACAAAAGCAAATAAATTTAAACTTATTAAAAGTAGGCTACCAATAACTCTTAACATCTTCGTCCTTTGCTTTGATATCTTCATAAGGGAGAGTTTTAACTTTTCTCTCATTTAATCGATTAATCCATTTTTTCTCTTCTAAATCACTTATCTCTTCCATATTTTTACCCTCACTAGCTTGACTTTCACCTTTTTTTATTTCATCTTTATCATCAGATTTTTCATCTTTTTTCTTATCTTCTTCGCTTTGATTTTTTTCATCTTTTTTCTCTTCCTTATTTTTTTGCTTTTCTTGATTCTTTTTATCTTCTTCTTTACTCTTCTCATCATCTTTTTTATTTTCGTTTTTTTTCTCTTCTTTATCTCTATTCTCTTGTTTCTTATCATCCTTTTTATCGTCTTTTTTATTTTCATCTTTATCTTGTTTTTGTTGCTCTTGTTGTTCTTGTATTTTTTTAACTAACTCTAAATTATATTTGGCATCTTCATCATCTTTAAGTTTTAAAGCTTTCTCATAAAACTCCTCTGCTTTTTTTAAATCATTTAATTTAACGAAAGAGTTTGCCATATTATAGAGTTTATCAAACTCTAAATCACTATTTTTAGTTACAACTTTTTCATAACTATTAATTGCTTCTTGAAACTTACCACTCTTATACTCTGCATTTGCTAAGTCATAATTAGCTTCATTTGAATTTTTTATTTTTGAAATATTTTTAAAATGTTTCACTGAATCACTATATTGCTCTTCATTATAGAATCTATTTGCTTCTTCAATCTCTTGAAAATCAAATATTCCTGCATTTAAACTCAATACAAAAATAGAAATTATTAATTTTTTTTTCAATGTTTTACCTCTTTATTTACTCTTTTATTGTTTTTTAATTTCAAGCAAGGTGCGTATATTTCTGCCAATCTATACTTTTTAGTCTGTTTATCATTTCGCAAAAAACCACTTTTTTCTAAATTTAATAGATAATTTTTAACTGTTTCATCTTTAATATTTTTATACTCACTTTTAAAATCTTCAAATGTAAAACTACTATATCCCATATCCTTAATTTTATTAATATGTTTTTCATAATCTCTATGTTCATTAAGATAATCATATAGTCTATTTTTTGATACTTGTTCTATTATCTCTTTGTAATCTTTTGAAAAATTTTGAAATATTATTTTATTATTACTACTAATAGGTAATTTATTTAATTCATTTGATATTGTCTCAAAAATAAAAGAGTAAATTGTCCTCGGAGTTATAACTCTATTTGTATCTGATAAATATTTAATAATCCATTCGTCCATAATCAGAGAAGTTATATTAATTTTAGTACCTAAAAGTATGTAAATTGAGCTATTTAATATTTTAATATCTGAAGTTATCTCAAAATTTTTATAACTTTTTACTATATTATTTAAATTCAATATATTTATCTCATTTTCACTTAATGTAGCAATTATAACTTTAAAAATTAAAGATAATATCTCTTTTTTATTCCACTTTAGAGTTAATATATTTATATCTAAATGTGTCTTATCTTCAATATTTAATTTGTCAAATATATCAATTCTCAAAAATATTTTTGATTTAATGTTAGAGTATTTGTATATATTTAATTGCCAAAATTTTATTAAATTTAATATAAATATTTCTCTTAAATTTTCAGGAATAGCTAAATCTAAATCATCATATAAAAATGTATAAATTTTATCACTTTGAATTAACTCAATATTTATATTTTTTAATCTTTTATCACTCTCTAAACTTTTATTTAAGTCTAAAATATTATCTATAATATCTCCATAAG
>JADGEE010000173.1 GCA_016744535.1 Campylobacteraceae bacterium | reverse complement strand
AAACAAAATGAATTTAAAAAAGCTATTTCTCTTTTAAAAAATGCTGAAGTAAAAAATTTATCAAATGATGATTTAATTAATTTAAAAAGTAATTTGCATAAGTTTCAATCTCTTAAAGAGTTTGAAACAGGAGATATTTTAAAGGCTATTAATTATATTGAAAGCTCATTAAATATAAAAGATAATGAAATAAATAGACTTTTTTACGCTTTTTATCTCTCATATTATGAACATTTTGATAGAGTAATAAAAGTTACACAAGCACTTATAAATTCAAAAAATAGTCAAATTTCAAAAACAGCAATTTTTTTATCACTTTTAGCTGAAATATATTGAAATAGATTTGAATTAAATAATCCTATTTTAGAAAAATTAGTTAAATCCAAAAAAGAGTATATCTTAAGTTTTTATTATTTATGTAATAATAATTTAAATGAATCTATTAAATATCTAAAGAATATGACTTCAAGAAAAAATGTAGAAAAGGCAAGTATTCAAGCTTTAATTTCAATCATTGAAAATAGTAAATTTAATTTTAAAATAGGACCTTCAAAACTACTTTATAAAGCTTTATTAAATTTTGAATTTAATAATGAAAATATTATAAACTCTAAGAGTGGTAGGAGTTTAAAAATAGAGTTTAAAAACTATCAAGAGAAAATAGATAAAAATAGAAGTTTTACTAAATTTTTAAATTTAGAAGATGGTTTATATATTGAAAATTTTAAATTGTTAATAACAAATATAGATGAACAAAAACAAGCTTTTGTTATATATAATAATATTGCACTTTTATTTAATAACAATAGAGTTAATTTAATTTTTGAGTTTTTTGTTAAATATAGAGAAAAATTAGCAACTATTCCTGAATCTATTTTTATATTAGTTGAAATTCTAAAAGAGATTGATTTAACTCGTTTTGATAAAAAAAACTTTTTTAAATTTATAAAAGAGTATTTTAATAATAATATAAATGAGTTACAACAATTTCAAATAGATATTATCTTCAACTCTTTTAGAATGGTATTTTCAGGTGAAATTGAAGAGATGATGAGTAATAAAGAGTTAAAAGATTTAATGAAAACTTATAACTACAAACCAATTTATATTAAACTTATGGACTTTTTTCAAGCTTTTTTTGAAAATAGAGATTATAAAAAGTTAGAAAATTATTTAATAGATATTTTAAAAAACAACTCTCTTTCCAATATGAAAGAGATAGTAATATTTATAGAATATATTTTATTTGTATTAGAAGAAGAACAATATAGAAATAAAATTCAAAAATTAAATAACCTATTTTTTAATACAAAAGATAAATATAAAAATTTTACACAAATTTTAGATATTTTAGATTTAATAGCTGAGTTACTCTTAGAATTTGATTTTAAAAAATATAAAGATGATTATAAAAAATTAATTGAAACAAGTAAGTTTTATTTAGAGTATTTTAACCTAAATATAGAAGATTATGAAAACTTAAATATTTTAAATGATAGTTTAAAAAGTAATAAAAAGCCAAAAATTAAATCTGATAATGTGTTAGATATGATGAAAAATTTATTCGCAGGTAAGGATAGTATTAATAATGAATTAGATGACGAATTTGAGGATTTATATAAAATATTAGAAAATATAATAACAAAATATGGAAAAGAGATTAAAAATAATAGAGATGGTTTAAATATTTTAGATGAATTAATTAATTTTAAGAGAGAAAATATAATATTTTTTAATAAAGAAAAATTGGATGAAGATGTATACTTTGAATTTTTAGAAGTATACTTTGATACTCACTCCACGGTTATATTTTCTTTAAGAAAGATAAACCTCTCTTGATTTGGGC
>JADGEE010000116.1 GCA_016744535.1 Campylobacteraceae bacterium | reverse complement strand
TTCATCTAAAACCTTAGAGTACTTCTCAATCCAATCTATTTTTTCATCAGCATATTTTCCCCAAAATCCCTCATAATCCTCTTTTGCTAAATCCATTAACTCATTATATTCACAAATATTTTTTACTCTCGCCTCTTTTGCCAACTCTCGATTTGGTTTGAAAACTTTGTTCATTTAATTTCTCCTTTTATTAGTTTTTCAAATAATAACTAATAAAAGTTTAAACTCCTCCAAACCGTCTCTCTCTTGTATTAAAATTATTTAATATTTCATCTAACTCATTAGTTGTCAAATCAGGAAATAGAGTAGGGCTAAAATATAACTCTGCATAAGCTAATTGCCAAAGTAAAAAATTTGAAACTCTTTTCTCACCACTTGTTCTAATCATTAAATCAATCGGTTCAAAATTAGCTGTATCTAAATTTTTTTCAAAATTTTCTTTTGTAAATTCAATTTTATTTTCACACATTTTTTTTGAAACTCTAATTATCTCATCTTGTGAACCATAATTAAGTGCTAAAACTTGAGTTAAACCATTAAAATTTTTTGTAATATCTTTTGTTTTTTGTATTCTATTTTGAACTCTTTTAGGCAATTTTGTAATATCTCCAATAGTATCAAATTTAATTTTATTATCTATATAAGTTTGTAATTCATTTTTTAAATATTTATCAAGTAAATTCATTAAAAATTCTACTTCCAATTTTGGTCTTTTCCAATTCTCTGTACTAAAAGCATATAGAGTTAAATATTTTAATCCTTTTTTAGCTAGGTGAGTTGTTATCTCTCTTACAACTTCAGCTCCTCTTTTATGTCCAGCAACTCTTTTTAATCTCTTCTTTTTTGCCCACCGTCCATTTCCATCCATAATTATTGCAATATGTTTTATATTCAATTATTTATCCTTAATTAATTTAAATTTTAAATGATATAATAAATTAAAAAATTTTAAAGGGCGATTAATGCCACTCATTAACAAGATAGAAGTGTCAAAAGGAATTTTTTGGGTAGAAATACCTGAAGTAAAACTTTATATATTGTGTGGATGTCCTGCTGATAGTGTAAAACATTTAATGAAACGAGGTCTAATTTTAAATAAAGAGATAAACGGAGTTAACTATGAGAGTGGTCCAAATGCTATACTTCTTTCAGATGTAATGCTTCAAAATGGAAATTTTTCAAATATGGCTGAATTTCCTGTTTTACAAATGTTATATAGACAAGGTATGATTTTACCAAATCATCCAAATAATACAGGAGTAAAACCTTTATTAATTGGCTCTAGTGAGCAAGTTGAAGCTCAAATGCAATATATATATAGAGGTAACTATGGTTTAGTTTCAGAAGATGAGATAATGCAAAGTGGAATCTCTAGGCAACAAGCTAAAGAGATGATGAGAGTGAAACTTAAATTTGCATTTGGAAATATTCACGACTCTAAAGAGTTTTTAGATAGTTGTATCGTAAATGGGAATAATAGTGAAATAAAAGATGGAGTTTTTATAAAACGATTAAAATTAAATATATTTGAGATAACTTATAAAAATGAAACTATTAAAATAGATTTAAATTTGAAATTATCTGAAAATTATGAATCTCCTTATAAATTGGGATTTTATAATATAAAAAGAGAGTATTTTTCTATAATTCATTCAGGTCAAGGTGATGGATGGGATATTCATCGTCCATCAATGTCTAGTATTTTAATATACCAAGGTAAAATTTATTTAATAGATGCCGGACCTAATATTGCCTATACACTAACAGCCCTAGGAATTGGGATTAATGAAATAGAAGGGATTTTTCATACTCACGCACACGATGACCATTTTGCTGGTATTACAACTCTAATTAGGGCTGACCATAAAATTAAATATTTTGCTACTCCTTTAGTTAGAGATTCTGTCATTAAAAAACTATCAGCTCTGCTTTTAATAAAAGAGGAAAAATTTAGCGATTTTTTTGAAATTCACGATTTAGTATTTGATGAATATAATGATATTAATGGTTTAGAGGTAAAACCAATTTTATCGCCTCATCCAGTTGAAACAAGTATTTTAATATTTAAAGTATTAGGTAGAGATGGATATAAAACTTATGCACATTTTGCAGATATAGTTTCATTAAATAGATTAGAAGATATGATAACTAACAAAACAGATAAATTTGGAATATCAGAAGATTTTTATAAAAGAGTAAAAAGTGAGTATTTGCAAGAGGTTGATTTAAAAAAGATAGATATTGGAGGTGGGCTAATTCACGGTAATGCAGAAGATTTTAAATATGATAGTTCATTAAAAATAGTATTAGCACACACTTCTCACGAATTAACCAGAAGAGAGAAAGAGATAGGCTCTGGTGCACCATTTGGGGCAGTTGATGTGTTAATTCCTATTAAAAGAGATTATCAATGGGGATATGCTTATAACTTTTTAAAATTATATTTTCCAAATACGCCAGAAAATCAAATTAAAATTTTACTAAATAATGATATTGTTACTTTTAATCCTGATACAATCTTAATTAAAGAGGGTGCAATTCACGATAATATTTATCTGATTTTAACAGGAACTATTGAAGTTATTCAAACAAAATTAAATTTATATAATTTAATTTCAGCAGGTTCTATTATTGGTGAAATTTCAGGTCTGATTTCAATTTCATCTAAAGAGACTTATCGAGCACTTAGCTATGTTCAAGTTTTAGAGTTACCAAAAGAGCTATATCTTGAATTTGTAAAAAGAAATCATCTGTACGCAAATATAGAAAAATCAAAAGATAATAGAGAGTTTTTACAAAATACTTCACTATTTGGTGAAGAGACATCTTATCCTATTCAAAATAAGATTGCTAGACATATGCACAGAAGAGAGTTTCCTAAAGGTTATATTTTTAGTGAAGAAAATTTAAATCTATTTTTAATTGAAAAAGGTAAGGTAGAGTGTTTTATAGCTGATTTCTTGATTGAAACTTTAAGTATTGGTGATTTTTTTGGTGAAGAGAAAATAGTATCTAAAATACACCCTCCATTTATATTTAAAGCAAAAGAGAACTTAACAGTTTTTATGATTGAAGGAGAATTAATTAAAAATATACCAATTGTAAGATGGAAATTACTTGAAAAACAAGAAAAAAAGAAAAATTTAATTATTAAAATGAAAATTAATTACTAAAAAAAATATAATATTAGGAAATAAAATGAATAGATATGGAATTAGTTATTGGGCAAATCATAATTTTATAATTGAAAATGGAAAAGTAAAATTAAATCATAAAAATAGACCAGCATTAATTGATATTGTATCAACTATTAGAGAAGATGGATTTAAAGGTCCACTTTTAATTAGATTTCCACATTTAATCGAAAAACAGATAAATTTACTTTATAAAAATTTTAATAGAGCAATAGAAGAGTTTGAATATAAAGGAAAATTTAATGCAGTTTTTCCATTAAAAGTTAATCAATTTCCAAATTTTGTAAAACCATTAGTTGAAATTGGAAAAAAATACAATTATGGATTAGAAGCTGGAAGTAAAGCTGAACTTATTTTAGCTATGAGTTATAATAATAAAAATGCTCCAATTACAGTAAATGGTTTTAAAGATAGAACTATAATTTCATTAGGTTTTATAGCCACTAAAATGGGACACGATATAACTTTGATAATTGAAGGATTAAACGAATTAGAGACTATTATAGAAGTTACTAAAGAGATGGGAGAGCCAACTCCAAAAATTGGTCTTAGAATCAGACTTCACACTTCAGGAATTGGAATTTGGGCGAAAAGTGGTGGAATAAATTCTAAATTTGGTTTAACTGCAACAGAATTAATTGAAGCTATGACAATTTTAGAAAAAGAGAAATTAATTAATAAATTAACAATGATACATTTTCATATAGGCTCACAAATAAACGATATTTCACCACTTAAAAAAGCACTTAGAGAAGCTGGAAATATCTATGCTGAACTTCGTAAAATGGGTGCTTTTAATTTAGATTCAATTAACCTTGGAGGTGGACTGGCAGTTGAGTATGCACAACAAGAAGATAACTCTAATAGAAACTATTCATTAAAAGAGTTTACAAATGATGTTGTATTTTTACTTAAAGATATTGCAGAATCTAAAGGAGTTGAAGAGCCAAATATATATACAGAATCAGGTAGATTTATCTCCGCTTCACACGCTGTATTGATTGCACCAGTTTTGGAGCTTTTTTCTCAAGAGTATGAGTTAAAAGGTTTAAAACTTAAGAAAGAGAAAAATCCTCCATTAATCGAAGAGTTACAAGATTTATATAGTAATATTAATTTAGGAAATGCAAGAGAGTATTTACACGATGGTCTTGATCATATGGAATCACTCCTAACTCTATTTGATTTAGGTTATATAGATTTGCAAGATAGAAGTAATACAGAAATATTAGTACATTTAATTATCAAAAAAGCTACTCTACTCTTAAAAGATAAAGCACATAAAGAGCTTTTAAGTATTCAAGATAGAATGCAAGAGAGATATTTAGTAAATTTTTCACTATTTCAAAGTCTGCCTGATTTTTGGGGATTAGGACAGAGTTTTCCTGTAATGCCTCTGACTAGACTTGATGAGAAACCAACAAGAAGTGCAAGTTTATGGGATATAACTTGTGATAGTGATGGTGAAGTTGGCTTTAATGTTAAAAATCCTCTCTTTTTACACGAAGTTGATATTGAAAATGAAGAGTATTTTTTAGCATTCTTTTTAGTTGGTGCATATCAAGAGATTTTGGGAATGAAACACAACTTATTCACTCACCCAACAGAGGCTACTGTAAATTTTGATAAAAATGGTGAATTTTTTATTGAAAATATAATTGAAGCACAAAATATTTTAGATGTTTTAGATGATCTAGATTATGATATCAAAGATATAGAGAGAAGTTTAAAACAGCAAATTGAAGAGTCTAATTTTATAAAAAATTCTAAGAAAAAAGAGATTTTAGGCGAACTATATCTATATTTAAGTGAAAATGGATATTTAAGAACCCTACTTAGTAAAGAGAAGAAATATTAAAAAAGAAAAGATTAAATCTTACCTTTTCCAAACTCTGGATACGCTTCAACTCCACATTCACTAATATCAAGTCCTTGATATTCTTTCTCTTCATCTACTCTAAGACCAATAGATTTTTTAATTATAAAAAATGTAATAAAAGATACACTAAATGTAAAAAGAGCGATAACAGCTATTCCTTTAAGTTGAGCAACAAGTGAGAAGTCACTATTAAACAGAGCAACAGCAATAGTTCCCCAAATTCCATTTACTAAATGCACACTTAATGCTCCTACAGGGTCATCAATTTTCATCTTATCAAATAGTGGAACTGCAAATACAACTAAAGCACCACCAATACCACCAATTACAATTGGTTCCCAAATTCCAACAACATCAGCACCAGCTGTAATTGCTACAAGTCCACCCAATGCACCATTTAAAATCATTGTAATATCAAGTTTTTTATACTCAATAAATACAATTATTGCAGCAATAATAGCCCCAGCAAGTCCAGCTGTATTTGTATTTACAATAACTTGTGCTACTAAGTCTGCATTCTCTTTTGATGCTATACTTAAAACACTACCACCATTAAATCCAAACCATCCAATCCAAAGCATTAAAGCACCAAGAGTTACAAGAGGAATGTTTGAAGCTGGAATTGCTCTAATCTTACCATCTTTAGTATATTTACTTTTTCTAGCACCTAAAACTATAATTCCTGCAAGTAAAGCCCATCCACCAACAGAGTGAATAATAGTTGAACCTGCTAAATCGTGCATATCTTTTAAGAAACCACCACCCCAAGTCCAATTTCCAACCATTGGGTAGATAAAACCACTCATAATAATTGCAAAAGCCATAAATGGAAGAATTTTAATTCTCTCACTCACACCACCACTTATAATAGAGACAGTTTTGCTAACAAAAGCCATTTGAAAGAAAAATAGAGCATATTTTGAGTATCCGTCATCTTCAAAACCACTTAAGAAAAGACCATCTCCATTAAACATTAAGTTGTAACCCCAAATCAAAAAGATAAATGAAGTTACTGCATAGAGTAAAACATTTCCTGTTAAAACTGCTACAACATTCTTATTTCTAACAAGACCGGCTTCAAGCATTGCAAAACCAGGTGCCATTAAAATAATAAGAGTTGCTGCAAAAAGTATAAAAAATGTATCAATAACATAAGCTAAATTTGCATCCATAAGTTCTCCTAAAAAAATTTATTTATTATATTTTGTTATTGATTAAAAAGTAGTATTAAGTTGTTTAAAATTTCATCATAATTAAAAATTTTTAACTATTTTTCTCTTTTCATTCTTTTTTATATCAACTTCTAGCCATCCGTCCTCTCTATTTATCATTGTTCCATTAACTATAACTTTTTTATTTTTTTGAATTTCAAAACTATTTGAGTAGCCAAGTAGATATATTATTAATTTACTTATTTCATTATGAGTTATAATATAATTATTATTAATAAATTTTTCTCTTAAGTGTTTATCATTTGAATATATAAAAAACGGAACGCTATAAATTAATTTATCAAATTGATTGTGTCCAAATCTATTTTTTTCTCCTAAAAATTCACCGTGATCCGAAGTAAAAATTATATAAGTTTGTTTTTTAGTATATTTTAAATAATTTATTATTTTATATAAAATGAAATCTGTATAAAGAAGTGAATTATTATAGTGTGAATTTAATTTATTTTTTAAATTAGTATAATTTTTATATTTTTCAAACTCTTTTGGATATCTTAAATATGGGCTATGTTCTCCATATTGCTGAAGTACAATAAAATTATTTTGAGTTAAATTTATATCTTTTAGGTTTTTTAGTAAAAAATCATCATAAAGTTTTTTATTTTTAGAATCTACATAATTATCTATATCTTTTTTAGATAAATATTTATCAATATATTGAAGTGCTTTACTTGATTGAGCTGAAATAAAATGAGTTTTAAAATTACTGTTTTTTGCTAATTTAAATAAATTTTTACAGCTATTAATTTTCAGTGGATTTATTGCATTATTTAATAGAAGTGGAATTGAAATATCTGTATTTATAGCCCCTGAAATTGCTTCTTTATATATAAAATTTTTATTTTTAATTAGTTTGTTTAAATTTGGAGTTAAATTTGTAAATACTTTATCATATCTCAAAGATTCTCCAATAATTAAAATAATATTCATATCTACATTAGTATTATTTATAATTTTTAATTTTTTACATTTTTTTAAAGTTTTTTTATCAAAATTAACTATATTTTTTATATAAAAAATACTCAAACTATTTAAG
>JADGEE010000172.1 GCA_016744535.1 Campylobacteraceae bacterium | reverse complement strand
CAATTCATCGTGATTATGAATCCCCTCAAATTTAGTTACACCTTTATATATATAATCTTTACCGATTCCTAAATCAAAGTATAAAATATTAACTGAAATTACTTTCACAATTGAGCTATAATCCTCTTTTACTTTTATATGTTCTGTTATAACTTTTGAAGTGCCATAGAGTATTCTTTGTAAATAGTCATACTCTGTCGCATATTGAAGTTCTATTATAATAATTTCATCTTTTTGATTTTTAACTTTTAAATCGACTCGATTATATTTATCATCTCTTAACTCTTGATTGGATTCACTCTCTAATATTTCAAGTATTTTTATATCTTCAAATAGTAATTCACTTAAAAAACCCTCTAAAATTCCAAAATTTGCTTTACTTCTAAGTAGTTTTTTAATAGCCCAGTCAAGGCTTATAAGTCGTCTTTGCATAATCAATCCTAAATTAATCTTTTTTCAAACTATCTTTTAATTTTTCTTCTTCTTCAATTTTCTTTTTAACACTTTCAACAAATCCATTTGGAATTGCTTTTAAAACTTCATAAAGTAATTTACGACCACTTTTTTCTTTTTTATCCCATCTATGAAGAGTCGATAAGTCAATATCAAAATATTTATGCAATTCACTTTTAAGCAAAAAAAGCCTTTTTTAAGACCAATTATACACTTTTTATAATTATGTAAGTTTTAATATTGCATAATGCAATATTTAGTTTATTAAGAGGTGTAAAATGAATATTGAAATTATAAAAATGATAAAATATGAGCCGAGAATTAGCCATAAAATTATTTCAGAAAATACAAAAAATGATGAAGAGAGTGTTTTAAAATTAATTAGAAATAATGAAATACACTTAAAGAAGTTCGGTAAAATAGAGTTTACAGATTTAAAATCACTAAATAGTGGCAGACCAAAAAGAGAGTATTATTTAAATGAACAACAAGCAACTCTATTAATTACATTTATGCGAAATAATGAAATAGTAATTAACTTCAAAATAAAATTGGTTAGTGAATTTTTCAAAATGCGTGAAACATTAAATAACCAACAAAACATAAATAAAGTTTATGTCACATTAAGTGACTCTAAAGTTAGAGAAGCCTTTTTTATCGCCTTTGATGGAAAATGCTATTATTCAAAAGAGAATTTAACTAAAACTCATTTTCACATTGACCATATTTTGCCAAAGTCAAAAGGTGGCGAAGATATTTTAAGTAATTTAGTTTTATGCAAACCAAATATTAATCAAATTAAATTAGATAGTTATGATGAAAACTTTGTAAATCATCATCAAAATATCGTGAATATAAATTATGTCCCAAGAGTTGAAGCGATTTTAAATTTACTCGAAGATAATAAAATTTTAGATTTGAAATATCTCTTTAATTCGGGTGTTATGAATAAACTTGAAGATTTATACGGTAGAGAAATAATTAAAGAGCTTTATGCAAATTTAATCCCAAATTTAAATTATAAAAAATCTCAAAAAATAGAAACTAAAACAACAGAGTATTTTATTAAAAATTGCATTATTTTAGCTAAAGGTTCACGATTAAGTACGATAAGTTTATATCAAAATTATTTGCAATTTTGTGAAGATAACCAAATTTCAGAATATAGCAAAATTAAGTTTTTTCAACTATTTAGAGATTTAAAAAATATGCCTAAAAACTCAAATTTAAGAGTCGGTTATTTTGATGGAAAAAGACAAAGATATTTCAAAAATTTAGAAGTAATTTTATAAAAAAATCAAATTAAAGGATAAAAAATGAATAATGAAAATATAATGGACGCGAACGATAAATTAACTCTTATAAATGATAAAATAGGCTTAATATCAAGCGTAATAA
>JADGEE010000115.1 GCA_016744535.1 Campylobacteraceae bacterium | reverse complement strand
ATATGAGTAATATTATAAATAATAATTTAAAAAAGAAAAAAAAAAGATTAGTAAATAGATTTAAAAAAAATTCATTTTATTTTAATAAAACTAAAGATAGCGAACTTATTTCGCTTAAAATTTTTCAACCATTTAATAGTAAAAATATAAAAATAAAATTAAAAATTAATTCAAATAGCTTTGTAAATAATCACTATAAAAATTTTACATTTTTAAATAGAGAGTATATAATTTATCCAAATAAAGAGTATAAAACTTATATTTTAAATAGAGATTTAATATTCGATAACGGAAATTTGATATTTATAAATTTAAATGAAGATTTACCAAATATAGAATATAAAATTGATATTGAATCTAATAAAGAGGTATATTTTAATATTTATAGTAAAATGGATAAAGTTAATAGTTTTGACACGATAAGTGAGTAAAAAATTATTATATAAAAAGGTTATTATGAAAACAGTAAAAAAAAAATTTATATTTGAAGAGAGTGTTGCTAAACATCTTGAAGAGTTAGCAAAAGATGAAAAGAAGTCTATATCTTTATTACTTCAAGATATGATTGAAAAGGCTTATTCTAAAATAGATAAAAAGAAAAAGCTTGAATCAGCAAAAAAAATTATAGCTAGTTCAAATGGATATTATGAAAATTTAACTATTCAAGAGATTAAAGCAAATCAAAATGTATAAAAAAATATTTTTTGATGCAAATATCATAGCTGATATTTTTGATGATAGAAGAAACACTCATAAATATAGTGTAAAAACTTATCTATTTATACTTGAAAATCAGATAGAGTTATTTACTAGTTGTGATATTATAACTACGATTTACTATATAGAGGCAAAGTATGATAAGAAAAAAGCTTTAGAAAAAATATCAAATATTAACCAGACTTTGAGTGTTATTGACTTTTCAAATAAAGAAGTTACACAAACTTATGAATTAATGAAAAGTGATATTAATTATATAGACTTAGAAGATACTATTCAATATATTTTGGCTAAAAAAGCCGAGTGTGATTTAATAATATCAAATGATAAAAATTTTGTCTCTAAAGATATTGAACTTTTAAGTTCTAAAGAATTTTGTGAAAAATTTAATTTATGAAAATAGCAATTTTTTTAATTTTAACTATAAATTTATTTGCCTTTGAAGAGTATTTTAGTAAATCCAAAAATTATATAGAACCAACTTTTAAAGAGTTAGAAGAATCCAAAAAGATATTTAAAATATTTTTTGAAAATCAAACTATAAAATCAAATGATTATATAACTATAAATAAAAATAACTCATTTTATATTTTTAATACTAATTCAAACTCTAATTTAACTCTTCAAATTCCTCACGGATTTAGTGATTTATATACTAAAAACATCGCTTTTAGACTCTTTAATGAGGGTGATTTTTTTGCACTTTCTATAAATAGAGTTCATAGAAAAACAGCAGATTTAGCACATATTAAAAAGACTCATTTTAACTCTTTTAATGAAGCTTTTACAAAAACTAAAAAAGATGACTTTTTAATTCAACTTCACGGTTTTGATAATAAAAAACGAAAAACCAAAGAGGCTCAAAATAGTGATATAATTTTAAGTAATACTACAAAAAAACCATCAAAAAAATTAATAGAGTTAAATGAGTGTTTTAAAGAGTTTGCTAAAAGTAAAGTTTTTCCCTATGAAGTTAGTGAACTTGGTGCATTAACAAATGAAAATGCAAAAGTTTTAAAAAATTTTAAACATAATGGATTTATTCATATAGAGTTAAATAAAAAAACTAGAGATAAATTAAGTAGAAATACAAAATTTATAAAAAAGTTTTTAAAATGCTTAAAACAAGTTTATTTAATAGGAGGAAAAAAATGAAAAAGATAGGTTTAATTAGTTTAACATTAGCTACACTATTATCAGCAGTTGAAGTAAAAGAGGGGTGGGATTTATTAGGTACAGGTAAAAAGATTAATTTATTAGATGTGGAAAATAGTTGTATAGATACTATTTGGAGTTATAATTATACTAATGGGTGGAAAGTTTTTAAACCAAATCAATTAGATGTAAGTGATATAGTAAGTATTGATGCAGATAGAGGATTTTGGATAAAAGGTAAAAGTGGATGCTCAAACGATATTTTAATAGAAGATGAAGAAGCAAATAGAATTTATATTGGTCAACTTATAATTAATGAGGAGATTATTAGTGATGCAACTGTTACAATTGATGGGATTGAGGCAAATAATAAGACAGATGAAAATGGAAGTTTTATTATTGAGGGATTATCAAATGATAAATGCCAATTATTAAGTGTCACAAAAGAGTTTTATAATCCTCTTACAATAATGGTAGATACAACAATTCAAGATAGCATAGAGTTATGTGAGGATGATTTAAGAAAAATAGATGACATATCATTTGAACCTATTCCTGCACCAAATCTTGATGTGTCATTAGTAGATGAATCATATTGGATGATTGCTAATAATTGTGAAAAAAGTATACTTACAATTTCAGGAAGTGCCGTAGTTAGTGATAGAGATAATTTATTAAATGATATAGTTTTATTAATTGATACATCAGGCTCGACTGCTAAATCTTTTAATGTAAATAAAAGTGTTTTAGATGCAGAAGTCGATGCACTAAAGAGTGTAATAGATAGTTTTTCAAATGGCAACCACTTATTAGGAAGTGCAAAATTTTCAAGATATTATGAAAAAGATACATATAAATTTAATAAAAATGAAAATATATGGGAAGGTGAAAGTAATAATTCAACACCAACTAGAATTTTACAAGAATTAACAACAGATAGTAATTTAGTAATTGATTCTTTTAATAATTTAGTTTCAGATGGTGGTACAGATATTTCAAATGGAATAAAAGTAGCACTTGATTTATTTGATAATGTAGAGAGTCGAACAATTCCTATTACTGTAAATGGTGAAATCGATTATGTCGATGTAGAAGCCCAAAAAAGTATAGTATTAATTACAGATGGAATTCCAACTTTACCTTATGGTAGTGGCGAAACTCAAAATAGAAGAGATAGAGTTGAGAGCCGAAAATCTGCAAGATTAGCAAAATCTAAAGATGTTAAAATTTTTCCAATTGTAATTGAGAGAGAAGATGGCACAAATGCAAACTTAACGACAATGTCTGAAGTTAAAGCTATTGCTGGTGCGAGTGGAGCTATTGTTAAAATAACTTTTGATAATTTAGAAAATATTTCAAGTATTATTAAAGAGAATATAAATTTAAGTGAAGTTGCTTATATTGAAATTAGTGTAGATAATTTAGCACCACAACTTATAAACTTAGGTGCTGATGGAACTTTTAATGAAAATATAGAGTTAAATACTTCAGGTGAGCATACAATAAAAATAACAGCAAGTTCAGGAATTACAAGTTCATCAAAAGAGTTTAAAATTTATGTTTATAAAGAGAGTGAAGTTACAAATAAATATAATAATAACCTATTTTATGAAACTAAAGCTTTAAATATGAATAATATCATAGGTGCAGATGAGAGTGTTATTATCAAAGATGATGATTTAGTAAAACTCTTAAAAGAGCATTATCCAAATTCTAAACAGTTCAAAGGTACACAAAATTGGCATATAGGAGAATCTATAAATAGTGAAGCTGAATTTTTATTTACAGAAGCTGGTTATAAATCAGATGTAGGTTATTTTATATTTGATATAAATAATCCTCCAACTACAAAAGAGGAAGTTTTAAATACTATAACACAAGATAATATCTTATTTAATACAGCATCTTTTAGAAACAGTAAAAACTATCAAGAAGTTGGATTAGCAAGTGAGTATTCAAACTCTGAAACAAAAGTAAATATAGATTTAAATTCAGTTGGTTTAAATAAAGCAATAGGCTTTTTTATTATTCCAAATGGTAAATTAGCTGATGCAAAAGCAGGAACTACAAAAGAGCCACTATTTACATTATCAAATTTAAACCCTGCTGGAAAAATTCAACATATATCTTTTTATGACCAAGATAGTAAAAAAGTTATTTTAGGGTTTGAAGATGTTACAAGAACTTCAAGTTCAGATGAGGATTATCAAGATATTGTTTTTTCTGTAAATATGATAGATCCTAAAATGAACTTATTAACTTGTAATAGTTACACAGAGCCTGAACCTGAAATAGAGGAAGAAGAGATAAATATATTTGGCTCAAACATTCCAATAGATGGTAAAAATAACTTTAGCTGTAATGTTTATGAGTTAGAAAAAAATACAAAAAAACTCCCTGACTTTTCAAAATTAACAGCAATAAGCCATATATATACAGAAGAGTTTAATATTCCTAGAACAAAATTTGACCAAGGATTTTTAAATGCAACAAATTTAAATGAGTGGTTTGCACTTGAGTGTAGTGGTGAATTTAATATAGATGAGAAAGGAAACTATAAATTTTCATTAACATCTGATGACGGTAGTAAATTATATATTGATGAAAAATCAGTAATTAATAATGATGGACAACACTCTATGAGAAAAAAAGAGAAAAATTTAAAGCTTGAAAGTGGAACTCACAGTGTAAAACTAGAGTATTTTCAAGGTCCAAAGTGGCATATTGGATTAGAACTTAAAGCTTCAAAAAAAGATAGTTCATTAAAAATCTTTAATTTAAATTCAAATTTAGAGTAAGTAAGAGAGATATTTTTTTCTTACTTTTTAAGATTAAAATTTTTAGCTTTTCTAGAAATACCGATATAATCGTATTATGTATTATACGAAGGAGTAAAATGTCAAATTTAATTGAAATAGTAGATAAAAAAATTAGTCAGGTTAGAACTATAAGTTTAGATATATCATTTAATGAACTGTTAGATATGTATGAAAATGAAGAGTTAATAATTTCCCCAGATTATCAAAGACTTTTTAGATGGAGTGAAGAAAAACAATCTCGTTTTATAGAATCTTTAATTTTAGAATTACCTCTACCACCAGTGTTTGTTATAGAGACAACAGAGGGGCAATACGAGTTAATTGATGGTCTTCAAAGAATTTCATCTTATTTACACTTTAGGGGTCAAGATAAAGATGAATTAAAATTAAAAGATTGTGATATTATTCCTGAATTAAATGGACTTAAATACAATGATTTACCTAAAGTATTACAAATAAAACTTAAAAGAAACTCTATAAAAGTTGAAGTTTTAAGAGGTAAAATTAATAATAATCTTAAATATTTTATGTTTAAAAGATTAAAGAGTGGTGGTGAAGCACTATCTGAACAAGAGATAAGAAATTGTACTGTTAGATTTTTAAATCCAAAAATAAATGAATTTATAATTAATATGAGTGAAGATGAGAATTTTAAAAATACAACTTTAAAATTAAAAAATGAAGATATAGAAAAAAAGAGAAATGAAGAGTTAGTTTTAATATTTTTTGCTTTAAAAAATAATTTAAATAATTATTCATACCCTTTTGATGAGTATTTAACAAAGTATATGGAAGAAGTGGCAAAAGGTGAAGTTTCATTTGATTTTATAAGAGAGGAAAAAAACTTTAAAGATACATTTATGATATTAAATAAAATTTTAGGTGAAAATATTTTTTCTACAAAATTAAGTAGTGGTAAGTATCAAAATAATTTTATACTTTACTATTTTGATGGATTTATTTTAGGAATACAAAAATATTTAGAAGAAATTATATATTATAATAATTATGAAGATTTGATAACTATTTTTGAAGATATAAAAAGTAATGAAAAATTTTATAACTCAAGAACAGGCAATAAAAACAATATAAAAACTAGAGTATCAATTATTGAAAAAAAATTACAAGAATTTTTTAATGACAATTGAAGAACTTAGAGAAGAGATGGAGGAGGAACTTACATGGCGAAGTAATGAACTTCGTATGTTTAAGAATATTTTAGCAAGTATAAAAGAGAGTGATAAAAATAAATATAGAAAATCTTTAGTTGTAATGCTCTATTCTCATTTTGAAGGATATACAAAAACATGTCTTTTAATATATGTAAAATATATTAATTCTCTAAAATTAAAAAGAAAAGATATTTATAGTTATTCTGAATTAATAGCTTCAAGTATGAATGATGTTTTTAAAAAGTATGAAAATAAAGATAGAAAAAATGAACTTTTCAGAAGAAAATTTCCAAGTGATAAAAATTTACATAATATTTATAGAAGAGCTGATTTAGTAAATCAATTCAGTAATTTTTTGGATGAAATAGTATTCATAAAAGATGATATTATAGATACTGAATCTAATTTATGGTCACATATTTTAGAAAAGAATTTATATAAACTTAGCATAAAACATGATATTTTTAAATCGCAATATAGACAAATA
Organism: Campylobacteraceae bacterium; assembly: GCA_016744535.1. Lineage (GTDB taxonomy): Bacteria > Campylobacterota > Campylobacteria > Campylobacterales > BB28 > BB28. The sequence continues at coordinate 1,034 of JADGEE010000115.1, read as the reverse complement.
GATAAATTAGTTAATTTAAGAAATTCAATTTCTCATGGTTCAGAAAAAACAGGAGTATCTGAAAGTAATTATATAGATTTAGAAAAAAATATATTAAAAAATGTAATGAAAAGATTAATAATAATTTTTGAAAGAGAAGCTAATAAATTAAAAGAAAAATCAATTGCTTAAAATAGTTATAATCTTATTTTTAACTCTAAATTTATTTGCACTAGATTGGAATCTTTTAGAAGATAAAAAAAATAATTCAAAATTTACTTATGATGAAATTAAAACTAATTTAAAATCAAAAGAGAATTTTTATTTTTATATGCCTAAAAACAAAACTCTTAAAATTTCAAATTATCGATATTCTGGACTCCCATTCAAATATTCAGGACTGTCATACAAGCCTCGTTTAGCTAAAAGACTAAGCTTGTATTCAAGAGAGCCGATAAACATGACTCTAGAGATATTCACATGAAATAACGTTAAGTGAATAAGCCATTTAGACAATATGGCTACTCATGTTTACACGGCTTTCTAACCTTTTATACGCTCTGAGTAGGCACGCTAGACACAGTAGATACTCGGTGCATAGTTTCATAAATTTATTCTGAGGATAATCATGATATACGCAAACCCTAATACACCAGAATCCAGCATACAATTTAAGCCGCGCTATGAAAACTATATTAATGGTGGGTGGGTTGCACCAGTAGAAGGTCAATATTTTGAAAATGTATCCCCTGTCAACGGCAAAATTATCTGTGAAGTTGCCCGATCTGGTGCTGAGGATATCGAGCTTGCGCTAGATGCCGCACACCATGCAAAAGATGCCTGGGCGCAAACATCGGTTACAGAACGCTCTAATATCCTGCTGAAAATTGCTGATCGTATTGAAGAAAACCTTGAGTTAATAGCCATCGCCGAGACATGGGATAACGGTAAGGGAATACGTGAAACATTAGCCGCAGATGTTCCTTTAGCGGCTGATCACTTCCGTTATTTTGCAGGCTGTATTCGTGCACAAGAAGGGGGAAACGGTGAAATAG
>JADGEE010000019.1 GCA_016744535.1 Campylobacteraceae bacterium | reverse complement strand
TATGTTGTTAATCTTTTATATTTTTTGTATTTTTTCATAAACAAATTTTATCAAAAAGCTAATCAAAAAGCCATTTATTTTTAGCTTATTTAGTCAGTGCCTAAAAATTAATGATGAAATAAAATTTTATTTATTTTTTTTAATTTCTCCTACCATAAATATAACTTCAAATTCTAAGTAATTAAATGGATAATTTTTAATTAAATTTTTAGTATCTTTAAACTCAAGCCTCTTAAAACCTCCACTAACTCCACTTTTTTTAATATATCTAAACATCTCAATTTTATTCTCAAATTTTAATTTATAATTTTTTATTTCATAACTAAAATTAAAGTATCTATTTAAATTTTCCAATAACTCTTCTGAAGAGTAAATTGGTGAATTTAAATTTGAAATTTTATGAATAGTTGTAAATGTATTTGATGTAAAAATTGCAAAAGCTATATTTTGACTCACTTTTGAGATATTAAAAAACAGCCTATTTAAATCTTTTGCCCATTGTATTGCTGAGCTTGAAATCACGATATCAAAATTTAAGTTTTGATTATAAATATTTTCATCTTCAAAACTTAAGTTTTGAACTTCAATATTTTTATTTTTAGGGTGTATTTTACACATATCTTCTGAAATATCAATTCCTATAAATTTATCAAATTTCCAATTTATATTTCTAATAACTTCACCTGTACCTGAGCCTAAATCTAATATCTTTTGAGGTTTAAAATCTATTAAATTAATTAATTTAATAGAGACATCTTTTTGGATAATACTGTATCTATCATAACTATTTGCAAATCTTGAAAACTCTTTTTGAACCTTATACATTTTTTAACTTTATATCAACAATTTTTAGATAGAATTATTATAAAATTTTCAAAATTTAGCAAGAGGTATATTCAAAATGGTTCAATTTTTTTTAATTTTGCAATTTGTATTAGCAGTAGTGATAACAATTTCAGTTCTACTTCAAAAAAGTTCCAGTATCGGTTTAGGAGCTTATAGTGGAAGTAATGATTCTATGTTTGGAGCAAAGGGACCTGCAAATTTTTTAACTAGATTTACTTTTGTTGTTGGGTTTTTATTTGTTGCAAATACTGTAACTTTAGGATATTTTTACAATAAAGAGTATAATGGCTCGATTATTGATAATATTGAGACTATCGTTCCAACTTCTACAACAACTTCTACTCCAAACGCACCAGCAGTTCCAGAAAATGAAAAGTAAGGAAATACTATGTTAAATGAAATTTATAATAAAACAAAAGAGAGTATGAATAAGTCTATAGATGCACTTAAAAAAGATTTTACAACTCTTAGAAGTGGTAAAGTATCAACTTCGATTGTTGAAAGTATTAAAGTTGATTATTACGGAACACCAACTCTACTAACTCAAGTTGGTTCAGTCTTAACTCCAGATGCAACTACAATTGTGATTAATCCTTGGGAAAAAAATATATTAAAAGATATTGAAAAAGCTATTCAAGAGGCAAATATAGGAGTAAACCCAAATAATGATGGTGAATCTATAAAACTATTTTTTCCTCCAATGACTGTTGAGCAGAGAAAAGAGACAGCAAAAAAAACCAAAATTATGGGTGAAAAAGCTAAAGTTTCAGTTAGAAATATCAGAAAAGATGCTAATAATGATGTTAAAAAGCTTGAAAAAGATAAATCAATAACAGAAGATGAATCTAAAAAAGCTCAAGATGAGATTCAAAAGATTACTGATGAATTTACAAAAATAGCAGAGGGATTATCAAAACAGAAAGAGGCAGAAATATTAAAGGTATAAAATGAATGTAGAACAAATTTATAGAGATGCAAATGCCTTACTTCAAGGACACTTTCTATTAAGTAGCGGAAATCATTCAGAGTTTTATTTGCAATCTGCAAGAGTTCTTGAAAATTCAAAAACTTCTGAAAAATTAGCACAAGCATTAGCTAAAAATATTAAAACAAGTGGAATTAAAATTGATTTAGTATGTTCACCTGCATTAGGAGGAATTTTAGCTGGATATGAGTTAGCTAGGGCATTAGGAGTTAGATTTATATTCACAGAAAGAGTTGATAAAGTGATGAGTCTTAGACGAGGGTTTGAAGTTAAAAATGGTGAAAAAGTTTTAATTTGTGAAGATATTATCACAACTGGTGGAAGTGCGATGGAAGCAAGTTTAGTTGTAGAGGAGCTTGGTGGTAAAGTTGTGGCATTTTCAGCATTGGCTAATCGAGGATTTTGCAAAAGAGAAAATTCAAATACAGAAATTAAATCAGAGTGTAAATTACCAAAAAACTTGCCATTTTTTGCATTAGAAGATTTTACTTTTGATATTTATGAGCCAAATGATTGCCCACTTTGTAAAGCCGGTAAAAGCAAAGCTATAAAACCGGGAAGTAGAGGAAATTAATTTAGAAATATCACTTATAGCTTATTTAATTGATAAGTTTATAGGTGAATTTAAAATTACTCATCCTGTTGTAATAATGGGTAAATATATAAGTTGGTTTGAGAAAAATTTTTATAAAAATTCAATTTTTAGAGGTTTTATTTTAAATATTTCACTTTTAAGTTTAGTTTTTTCTATCTCTTTTTTTATAACTTTAATATTTTCATTATTTAATAACATATATATAGAGATAATTTTAACTTCAATTTTAGCCTCAACAGCAATCGCTTCAAAAATGCTTTATAATAGTGTTAAAAGTGTTATTAATTCAAATAATCCTAAATATTTAATCTCTATGCTTGTAAGTCGTGATACTAAAAATTTAAGTGAAAGTAGTATTAATAAAGCTTGTATTGAGACTTATGCAGAAAATTTAAGCGATGGAGTTGTAGCACCACTTTTTTATTTAATACTATTTGGATTAGAGGGGGTTATGGTTTATAAGGCTATTAATACACTTGATTCTATGGTTGGATACAAAAATGATAAATATATAAATTTTGGTAAATTTTCCGCAAAATTTGATGATATTATAAATTTTATTCCTGCTAGATTAACGGCTATCTTAATTATTTTATTTTCACTTAAAATAGATAATCTTAAATTTATAAAATATGCAAATTTACATGAAAGTCCAAATGCAGGTTATCCAATTTCAGCAATGGCAATTTCACTTAATATTTCTCTAGGTGGTGATACTAGTTATTTTGGAAAAATTAAAAAAAAGCCATATTTTGGAGATGGTAGAAAAAAAATATTAAAAAGTGATGTATTAGGTTCACTTAAATTTAAAAATAAAATAGATATTTTTCTTATTATTATTATAAGTCTATTAACATTCATTAACATTTGATTTAATATTCATTAGTAGTTTTATCTTATACTTTTAAGGTATAAAAAATTTATTTAAATATAAATCAATTTAAATTTTTCCTCAACCTCATATTTTTTGGGATGTCCCCCCACATCTCAATCTATCCTCTCCTTATTTTTTATCTTTGGCGTTGCGTTCTTTCACAGCTAAATTAATTTAAAAATATAAGATATGCTAAAATTATGAAAAAAAATCAAAAAAAAGCTTAAATGATGAAATGTAAACATTGTAATTCAGAATCTATTAAAAAAATGGTAAAGATTGGAAAACATGTAAACTTAAACTACTCAAATACGATACTAATTAACTGATGTTACGCTAAGTTTTTTAATATATTCCCCATTATAGGTCTTCTTGACATATTAACAGTGTATTATTAGATGTTTTGAAAGCCCAAACTATGGATACTCTTGAAAAGTCATCGTAACATCAGGAATTAAATAAAATTATTATCAATAACGAGCAAAATTGAAATAGCTTGGAAAACATTTTCTTTAGAAAACTTAAATTTTAATGCTTTTTGATTTAGACTGTTGATTTTATGAGGTTTGTTGAGTGGTGGCTAGAGAGGGAATTGAACCCCCGACACGAGGATTTTCAGTCCTCTGCTCTACCGACTGAGCTATCTAGCCGTAATTTATGAGGTGAAATTATATAAGAATATTCATTAAAATTAACTTAATAATAAGAAATTTATAAATTTATGTTAAAATAACAGTAAAATTTTGGAGTTAAAATGGTAGAAATTTTAATGATAGAGGATGACGAAGAGATAACTCTACTCCTAAAACAGTTTCTCTCTAGTTACGGTATGAATGTGACAGGTTTTGCAAAACCATCCTCTGCACTAAATTCACTTGAAATTGATAAATATGATTTAATTATTTTAGATTTATCCCTTCCTGAAATGGATGGGCTTGATGTATGTAAAATAATTCGTAAAAAATATAACACTCCTATTATTATCTCAACTGCAAGAGGTGATTTGAGTGATAAAGTAATGGGTTTAGAGTTAGGTGCGGATGATTATTTACCAAAACCTTATGAGCCAAGAGAGTTAGTAGCAAGAGTTAAAAGTGTGCTTAGAAGATATGCAAATATTAATAATTCAAATAGTGAATTTCAAATTAATCAAGAGAAGATGCAGATATTAAAAAATGGTGAAGTTTTAAGTTTAACTCAAGCAGAATATGAGATATTGAAATTATTTATAGAAAAAAGAGAGATGGTAATATCAAGAGAGTTTATTGCAAATAATGTTGAAGCGATAAATTGGGATAGTAGCGATAGAAGTATAGATGTAATAGTGAGTAGAATTAGACAAAAACTAGATGATGATTCAAAAAATCCAAAATATATTAAATCTATTCGTGGAGTAGGTTATAAGTTTTTAAGTCAATGAATCAAGAATCAATATTTTTAAAATTAAATATAATTTTTATCTTAGCTATCAGTTTTATAACAGCTCTTTTTATCTATTTTTTAGTTGAATTAAATGCAAGGTATGAGTATATTGATGTAATTAAAACTAGAGAAATATCAAAAGCTATAAACTCATTTAGAAAACATAGAGATTTTGAGAGGCTTAGAGAAGTTTTATCTAATCAAAATTTAAAAATAGTAAATAATCCATATCCTATACTCCAATATGCCAGAGAAGCAAAAATAAATTTAAAAATAAATGACCAATTTATTCAAATTGTTCAAAAGGGATTACAGATATTAACTCTAAATGAAGTAAAGTATTTTTATGTAAATGAGATTGATTTTCAAATATTACTTAAAGATACTTCTAAAAAAGAGAATTATATATATTATGCAATTTTAATTTATTTGTCTATTTTAGCAGTCCTTACACTTATTTATTTAGCACTAAAAAGAAGTCTTTTACCACTTAAGAGATTAGCAAAAGAGATAAAAAAATTTGGTGAGGGAGATTTAGATATAAATATTATTTCAGATAAAAGAGATGAAATTTCACTTGTGGCAAATGAGTTTCACAATGCTGTTGAAAAAATTAAAAATTTAAGAGGTGCTAGAAAACTATTTTTAAGAAACATAATGCACGAATTAAAAACTCCAATTACAAAAGGAAAAATTTGTATAGAGTTAATATGTGATAGTACAAATAAAACTATTTTAAAAAATGTGTTTAATAGACTAGAGGTTTTGATTAATGAGATGAGTGAAATAGAGAGGCTAACTTCTAATAATATTCAACTTAACTTAAAAGAGCATAGATTAATTGATATTGTAGATAATGCAATGGAATTACTCTTTTTAGATAAAAGTTTAGTAAAACATAATTTAACGAATGAAGTTTTGCAAGTCGATTTTAAACTATTTTCATTAATTTGTAAAAATTTAATTGATAATGCTATTAAATATTCTAATAATAAAAGAGTAGAAATTAAAAATAAAAATAAAAATTTAACTTTTATAAATCAAAGCGAAGAGTTAAAAGAGGATTTTAGTAAATATATAGAACCATTTTTTAAAGGTAATTTAAATGAAATTAATCAAAAAGGGTTTGGTTTAGGACTTTATATTGTAAATGAAATAGTAAAGCTTCATAAATTTAAATTTAAATATTTTCATAAAGATAATAAAAATTATTTTGTAATAGAATTCATTAACCAACCATTAACTTTTCATTAAAAAGTTATTCATTTTAATAGTTTATAATTTTACATCTTATAAAAGAAAAGGAGATAAAATGAAAAGAACAGGTTTATTATTAAGTATAGCATTAGCTACACTTTTAAGTGTATCAACTCTTAGTGCAAGAGGAGGACATCATGGTGGAGGTTCATTTGGTGGCGGAGGAATGCATAGTGGAGGAATGCTTTCAATGTTTCAAGATTTAAACTTAACAACTGCTCAAACTTTGAGTATTCAACAAATTATGTTAGATATGAATTATGCAAGACAGAGTAATAGAATAAATAACCCTAGAGAGACAAACTTAAAAAGTTCTATCACTTCAACTGGATTTAACAAAACACTTTTTGTAGAGGGTGCAACAGCTAATTTTACAACTCATATAGACAGTGAAGCAACTTATATGGAGAATTTATTTAGTGTTTTAACATCAGAGCAAATAACTACACTCTACAATAGCCTACAATAATTAATTTAAGAGAGATAGTTTAACTATTTCTCTACTTTCATTAGTATATAATTTCAGAAAAAAAAGAGTTATTTTATGATAAAAATATTGATGATAGAAGATGATATTGAGTTAGCAGAGATGTTAATTGAGTATTTATCTAAATTTCAAATAGAGGTTAAAAATATTGATGAGCCATATCTTGCACTCTCAACTTTAAATATCCAAAGATTTGATTTAATAATTCTTGATTTAACTCTACCAAATATGGATGGAATAGATGTTTGTAGAGAGATTTTAGCAAAACATAAAATTCCAATTATAATATCTTCAGCTAGAAGTGATGTAGCTGATAAAGTAACTGCACTTAAAATGGGTGCAGAGGATTATCTACCTAAGCCTTATGACCCAAGAGAGCTAGAAGCTAGAATCTCAACAGTTTTAAGAAGATATAAAATTAAGCCAAAAACAGAACAAAAAAATGATTTTAGAGTTGATAAAGATGGAATGCAAATATTTTTTAAAGATAAAAAATTAGAGTTTACAAATGCAGAATTTGGAATACTTAGCTATTTAATTCAAAAGAGAGGTTTCGTAATTTCGAGAGAAGAGTTAATTATGAATGTGGATGCAATTAATGAAGATAGCTCAAATAAGAGTATAGATGTGATAATCTTTAGAATTAGACATAAAATCGAAGATAATCCAAAAGAGCCAAAATATATATTCTCTATTCGTGGAATTGGATATAAATTAGAGAGATGAATCGTTCTATAATTTTTACTTTAACAGTAGTTTTTATACTCTCATTTAGTTCAGTTATTTTTGCTTTTACACTATTTAATAAGTTAGACAAAGAAAAATATTATAAGAGTATCAAGATAAAATATGGAGAAGTTTTTCATACTATTAGAGAAAATGTAATATTATCACTTAATTTTAAAGAGTTTAATAAATTTCTTAAGCCTTTGGGTGTTGAGTATATAAAAGATAAAAACACTATATTAAAAAATGCAAAAGTATTAAAAATGAATATTAATAATCGTCCAAAACCTCCACATCATAAAAATAATAATATGGATAAATTTGGTTCTAAATTATTACAATATGATTCTACTTTATATATTTATGAAAATAGTCCATTTAAAGATATTTTATTAAAAGAGTTAAATTTCAAACCATATAATAATAATTTAGCTATATCTTTTTTAATTTTTATTGAATTGATTTTTATACTCTCTTATATTTTTACTATTAAAAAACTCTTACCACTAAAAAAGTTAAAAAGAGATGTAGAGAAGTTTGGAAATGGTGATTTTAGTATCTCTTTTAAAATTGATTCAAAAGATGAAATTGCAGATGTTGCAAATGCACTTGAAATTTCAACTAAAAAGATAAATAGACTTATAAATTCAAGACAACTATTTTTACGAAATATAATGCACGAATTAAAAACGCCTATTACAAAAGGAAAAGTAGCAATAGCACTATTAGAAGATAGTAAAAATCAAAAAAGACTCATAAATATTTTCCATAGAATGGAAGTTTTAGTTAAAGAATCTGTAATGATAGAGGAGATTACATCTGGTCAAAATAGATTAAGACTTCAAAATAGTAGAGTAATTGATTTAATTGATGAAGCTATTGATATAGCAATGATTGATAAAAATTTAGTAAAAATTAACTTTAAAGAGAACATAATTTTAAGTGTAGATTTTAATTTTTTTGCAATTGCAATTAAAAATTTGATTGATAATGCTATTAAATATTCTAATAATAAAAGAGTAGAAATTAAGTATGATAACAAAAATAAAAATTTAATGTTTATAAATCAAGGTGAAGAGTTAAAAGAGAATTTTAGTAAATATATAGAACCATTTTTTAAAGGTAATTTAAATGAAATTAATCAAAAGGGATTTGGTCTAGGACTCTATATAGTAAGTGAGATAATAAAGCTTCATAAATTTAAATTTCACTATTTTTATAAAGATAATAGTAATTATTTTGTGATTAAAGTAAATTGATAGAGAGTAAATTTTTTTTTAGCTATAATAACGCTCATAATAATGGTTAATTTTTAAGTTTAAGGTTAAAACATAAAATTAAAATAATAGGAGGCGTTATTGGAACAGTTAAATCTATTTTTAAAATTGTTAAAAAATTCGTTTAGGGATTTATTACCAATTGTAGTAGTTTTCTTTTTCTTTCAAGCCTTTATTATTCAAGAAGTTCCGAGTGATTTAATTTCAATAGCTATTGGAATGTTAATCGTTGCGGTTGGACTTGCAATATTTATTCAAGGTCTTGAAATAGGTATTTTTCCTGTTGGGATAAATTTAGCGAATGAGTTTGCTAGAAAAGGCTCATTCTTTTGGCTTAGTTTCTTTGCATTTTTTATAGGTTTTTCAACCACAATTGCAGAACCAGCACTTATAGCTATTGCTGGTAAAGCAGAAACTATTAGTAATGGTTTAATCGATGCCTTTTGGCTTAGGATTATTGTAGCACTCTCCGTTGGTTCAGCAATCACACTAGGTGTAATTAGAATTTTACTAGGACATCCAATACATTTATACATTATTGCTGGTTATGTTATGGTTGTGAGTATGACTTTCTTTACACCTCCTGAAATTATAGGATTAGCTTATGATTCTGGTGGTATCACCACATCCACAGTTACAGTACCACTTGTAGCTGCATTAGGCGTTGGACTTGCTACTAGTATTAAAGGTAGAAATCCTATGATTGATGGCTTTGGGCTTATAGCATTTGCCTCTTTAACTCCTATGATATTTGTACAAGTATATGGGATTATAATGTATGCTGTTGGGACAGAAGGTTTAGCAGTTGCAAGTGTAGCAAAAGAGATAGTAGAAGTGCCAGTTTCACAAAATATTATTGTTGCACAACTACTTGAATTTTTAGGTGTAGTAAAAGATGTGTTACCAATTATTTTAGTAATTCTGTTTTTTCAATATATAATTATTAGAAAACCTATTCCACACCTTAAAAAAGTTTCAAGTGGTTTTCTACTTGTAATTTTAGGGCTTTATGCTTTTATTGTTGGTCTTGAAATGGCACTTTTCCCATTGGGTGAGAGTATGGCAGAGAGATTAATTGCAAATGGTAATGTCTATTTAGTTTATCTATTTGGATTACTCATTGGATTTTCAACCACAATGGCAGAACCTGCTTTAATTGCAGTTGCAGTAAAAGCTAGAGAGATAAGTAGCGGTAAAATAAATGATTTATATTTAAGAATATTTGTTGCAATTGGAGTTGCAATTGGGATTTCACTAGGGGCTTATAGAATAGTTGTAGGTGATGCAATTCACTACTATATTATTGCTGGTTATGCTATTGTAATTGTTTTAACTTTTATTGCACCAAAATATATTGTACCGATAGCTTATGATTCTGGTGGTGTTACAACTTCAACAGTTACAGTTCCATTAGTTGCAGCCCTAGGGCTTGGACTTGCTTCAAATATTGAGGGAAGAGATGTATTAATTGATGGTTTTGGACTTATAGCATTCGCTTCACTATTTCCAATGATAACCGTAATGAGTTATGGTATTTTAAGTGAATATTTAGCAAAAAGGAGTAAATAATGAAATTTTCTGTATTAGTTGGAATCGTTCCTGATGAGGTTGAAGATAAAGTAATTGATACTGCTAGAAAAGATGGGGCAGGTGGTGTTACTATTTTAAATGGTAGAGGAATTGGCTTTAAACAGAAAAAAACTTTTTTTGGTTTAACATTTGAGGGTAGTCAATCTGTTTTAATTTTTATGCTTGAGCATAAATTATCAATTAAAATTTTAAAAGCTCTTAAAAAAGAGCCTGATTTAGGCGATAGTATGTTTTTTACAGTTCCTATATCACACTTAACTGGAATTAATATGGAACAACTTCACCAGTTTGAAGAAGATGTAAAAAAAGAGATGTAAAGGTTAAAGATGTTTAACAAACTCTCTTTTTACATCGATTCATTAATAAAGTTAGTAGGCAAACTTTCTGCTACTTTTATAGTAGTTTTAATTTTAGTAATAGTTTATGATGCTTTAAATAGATATCTTTTTAGTAACGGTTCAATATTTCTTCAAGAGATAGAGTGGCATTTATTTGATTTAATATTTCTACTTGGAATCTCCTACGCACTAAAGCACGATAAACACGTAAGAGTTGATATTTTATATGCAAAATACTCAAATAAAACAAAAAATATTTTAAACATTTTTTCTAATTTTTTTATAATAATTCCATTTTCTAGTGTGATAGTTTATTATAGCTATGGATTAGTTGAAGTTAGTTATCTTCAAAATGAAGTTTCATCAAATCCAAATGGTTTATGTTGTAGATATTTAATAAAGAGTGCTATTTTAATAGCTTTTGTATTATTAATACTACAATCTATTTCAGAAATTATAAAGAGTTTTGAAAAGTTAAAGGTAAAAAATGGCTGATATATTAGAATTAGCTAAAGGGCTTTATCCTAATGTTTCAATATCAAAAGAAAAAAAAACTTTAAAATATATTGATTTATTTTGTGGAGCTGGTGGGTTTTCACTAGGTTTTGATAAATCAGGATTTCAAAATATCTTTTCAGTTGATATACAAAAAGATTTTTGTGATACTTATAAAATAAATTTTCCTACTCATAATTTAATACAAAAAGATATTACAACCATAACAAAAGAAGAAATTAAAAAATTAATTAAATTCCACGAAATTGATGTAATTATAGGAGGACCTCCTTGTCAAGGATTTAGCATAGCTGGTAATATTGGAAGAAAATTTATAGATGACCCTAGAAATAAATTATTTCAAGAGTTTGTTAGAGTAGTAAATATTGTAAATCCCAAGTATTTTGTAATGGAAAATGTAGCAAGATTATATACTCATAATAAGCATAAAACAAAAGAAGAAATAATTACAAATTTTAATAAATTGGGGTATGAAGTAAAGTGTGCTATTTTAAATTCAGCAGACTATGGTGTCCCACAAATTAGAAAGAGAGTTATTTTTATAGGTTCAAGAATGAGTGATAAAATATTATTTCCTAATATCTCTCATACTTCATATAATACTGTAAAAAATGCGTTAGAAGATTTACCAATTTTAAAGTCTGGAGAAAGTTCATCTGTACTAAATCATAAGGCAATGAATCACACATCACAAATGTTGCATAAAATGAGTTTTATTAAAGATGGTGGAGATAGAACAGAGATACCACTAAATGTACGACCAAAATCTGGAGATGTTAGAAAATATATAAAATATCGTAGTGATAAACCCTCTATTACAATTACAGGTGATATGAGAAAAGTTTTTCATTATTCTCAAAATAGAGCTTTAACAGTGAGAGAATTAGCAAGACTTCAAACATTCCCTGATAACTTTGAATTTAAAAGTAGTAGTATTGCCCAGCAACAACAAGTTGGTAACGCCGTTCCCCCACTTATGGCAGAAGCAATTGCAAATAATATAAAAAATATGATAAAAGAAGATAAAAAATATGATAAAAAATATGATAAAAAATATGATAAAAAAAGATAAAATTATATTCGATAATAAATATCCAAAAGTTAATTATATTGGAAATAAAGAAAAATTAGCAAATTGGATATGTGATTATTTTCCAAAAAATACAAATTCGGTTTTTGATGCTTTTAGTGGAGGCTCTTCCATTGGCTATGAATCAAAAAAAAGAGGATATAAAACCATTAGTAATGACATTTTAAAAATAAATTATTATCTTGCTCAATCACTTGTAGAAAATAATAAAGAGACTTTAAATGAGAAAGATATAGATATAATTTTTAACGGAAAACCATTAAAAGGATTTATGTATAGAAATTATTCTGAAGTATTCTTTTTTCCTGAAGAGTGTATGGATTTAGATTTATATAGAAAAAATATTAATAAACTATCATCTGAATATAAAAAGTCTATTGCATTTACATTGATAAGAAGAGCAATGGTTAGGAAGATGCCATATTCAAGATTTAATCTAAATTGGGAGAAAATAAAACAATTAAGAGATGAAGAATATAGCTATGCAAAATATAAAAGAAAAAGAGCATATCATAATGAATCAATTAAAAGCCATTTTATAAAAAATTTTAAAGATTATAACAATGCAGTTTTTAATAATGGTAAAAATAATAAAGTTTATAATGATGATATATTTAATTTATTAAATACACTAAGTGCCGATATTATATATTTAGACCCTCCATATACAGGAACTATGAATAATTATTTTGGTTTTTATGGACTTGTTGATGAGTATATTCATTCAAAAAAATTAAAACCTTTTGAAAATAATTTTATAGATAAAAAATCATCTTTGGCTTTATTTGATAAGTTGTTTTCTAATTTACAAAACTTCAAATACTGGTTTCTAAGTTATAATAATAACTCTTATCCATCAAAAGATGAGCTAATCAATATCATAAGTCAATATTCTAATGATATTCAAGTAATTGAAAAACCTTATAATTATAAGGTTACAGGTAAGGCAAAAAAGACAAAAAACACTGAATATTTATTTATTATAAATAATGATAAGTTTAAGGAATGTGTAAATGAGTAAGCAAAATTATGAAAATTATTGGAAACTAACATTAGCCTATACAGATATTAACGGTGATAAGTTTTACAACACATTAAAAGCAATTATTGATTTTATAAATACTAATTTCAACAAAGAAGCAAATAACAAATATTACAATGATTTACAAGAATATATTAGTTCTATAAATGGACTTCAAGGTACTTCTTTAAGAAAAAGTATAAATCAATTTGTAAAGCTTGGCTTTGTAAATAACTTAATATCATATAATCAAGAATCTATCGAATTTTTAAACGCTAGAACAAATAGAAGAAAACAAAGTGTATTTTCAAAAATTGTTTATAAGTATTCAAGTTTTAATAGCTCCATAACTGAATTTTCAAGACAAAAAGAAATTAATTTTTTACTAAAGACACTTGAAGAAGTTGGTAGCTTAAGTAAAAAAAATATTATTGGACTTATGAATGTTAATATCATTGATTATCAGAAAGGATATGTAAATTTAAGTGAATTAAACTATCATACAGATGAAGCTCTATCGAATGGTTTTATAAAAAGGAAATATAACCAAGTTGTATATTTATTTAACCTTTTACAAAAACTTGATGATGTTGTTTTTATTAATAATATACTATATTTTGAAGAAGATGCAAAAGTTATTTTTGGAGAAGATTTAAAACAGAAAACTAAAAAAAGAGACGGTTATTTACATAGAATCTACAAAAATCAATTAAAAGAAGAAGTTGAAGAAAAATTAAATTATACTCAATGTATGGTAGAGAAATTATCTTATCCTTCATTAGTTGCTAGTCACATAAAACCTTTTATACAATCAGATGATTATGAGGCTTATGACCAAAATAATGGATTACTGTTAAGTCGTAATATTGATATACTATTTGACCAAGGATATATATCTTTTAATGATGATGGGTCAATAATTTATTCCCCTAAACTAAATAAAGATGTTTCTCAGCACTTAAATAATTATTATTTAGATAATATGTTTATTAATAATGAAAGAATGCAATATTTTGATTATCATAGAAATAATGTGTTTAAAGCTCTATGAAAAAGGATAATTAGTGCTTGGTTTATATATGTTTCTCTTTTCACTTTTACTTCTATTTGTAGGTATTCCTGTTGCGTTTGCATTTGGATTTGCTTCACTTGTCTTTGCTTACTTATTTGCTGATGTTGGAATTTCTATTTTAGCATTAGTTCCATTTAGAATCTATGGAATTATGCAAAATTTTACTCTAATTGCAGTTCCACTCTTTATATTTATGGGGCTTGTTTTGCAAAAGAGTAAAATTGCAGAGGCGATGCTTGAATCAATAGGGGAGCTTTTTGGAAGTTTTCGTGGAGGACTTGCAATAAGTGTTGTTATAGTTGGTGGAATTTTAGGGGCAACTACTGGGATTGTTGGGGCTAGTGTTGTTATGATGAGTCTGATTTCACTTCCTGTTATGATAAAATATGGTTACTCTAAACAGTTAGCTAGTGGAGTAATTACAGCTAGTGGAACTCTTGGTCAAATTGTGCCACCTTCAGTTATTTTAATTATTTTAGGAGATGTTTTAAATATATCTGTTGGAGATTTATTTAAATCTGCATTAATTCCTAGTTTAATGCTAATTGGTGCATATATTTTATATATTATAATAATTTCTTATACTAACCCAAATATTGCCCCAGCAATTGAGACTAAAAGCTCAAAATCTGAAATATTTAAAAAAGCAATTTTGGCTTTAATTCCTCCATTTATTCTAATTTTTGCAGTTTTAGGGAGTATTTTTTTTGGAATAGCATCACCTACTGAAGCTAGTGCAATTGGAGCATTTGGTGCGATTATTTTAATGATTATAAATAAAACTTTCTCAATTGAAACGATTAAATACTCTGCAATTGAGAGTGTAAAATTAACTTCTATGATATTTATGATTTTAATCGGAGCAACTGCTTTTAGTTTAGTTTTTTATGAAATTGGTGGAACTGATTTTGTAGAAGAGCTTTTTAAAAATGATTTAGGCGATAAAACAACTTTTATCTTAATCTCTATGGCACTTATTTTTATCTTAGGATTTTTTATAGATTTTATTGAAATATCTTTTATTATAGTCCCTATTTTAGCACCAATTGCACAAAGTTTTGGGATAGATTTAACTTGGTTTGCAATAATCATCGCCCTTAACTTACAAGCGTCATTTTTAAGCCCACCATTTGGCTTTGCCCTATTTTTTCTTAAAGGAAGTGTTGGAAAATTAGTTACTACAATGGAAATTTACAGAGGTGTAATTCCATTTATTATAATTCAAATCATAGTTTTAGCAATAGTAGTGATGTTTCCTAAAATTATAATGTAAAAGATTGAAAAGTTAGAGTTCTTTAAAGAAAGTTTATCTTTAAAGTCTCTTCAAATTTTTTTAATTCAACTTCTAAATCAAAGTTACTTTTAAATATATTGTGTACTGAATAACTTTTCATAGGTTTTACACCACAAAATTGAAAAGTTTTATGTGTAGCAATATTGGCTTCATCTAAAGATAACCCATCAAAAAAACCATCTTTATTATCAAATTCATTAATAGGACAATTATATGTTAGTGAAATCATATATTTTTTATTTTTCATAAGTCCACCACTTCCATATTTCTTAGATAAATCTTCTCTACTTCTACCATCATCAAGATAAGTAACACTTCCAACTCCAGCAGAAAAAATTTCATCAATATACTTTTTAGTAATCCAAGGTACACCCATCCAATAAACAGGATATTGAACTATAAAATAATCTGCCCAATTAAATTTTTCAACCTCATTTTTTATATCATATTCACTCTCAACTACACTGTGTTTTACATTAAATTTATTTTTAGTTAAAAATTTATCTGCTATATCAATATAAGCTCTTGTTAAATTACCCTCCGCAATATTTTCATATCTTTGATGACCATTTATGATAAGTACATTTTTCATTTGCTTCTCCAAAATTATTTTATAAAAGTCTAACCACTATATACTTAAATTACTCTTACAGTACTTTAAGTAAGTAATGGAATGTAAAGTAATAAAATAGGATTATTGTATAATTATCTAAGTGAAAGGCAAAAAATGTATAAAATAAATGGAAAAGAGTTCAAATGTTCAGTTGAAATAACAAATGAGATATTTAATGATAAATGGAAACTTGGTATTGTATGGCATCTTTTAAATGGTTCTAAACGATATAAAGAGTTAAGTGAAGATATTTATCAAATAACTCAAAAAACATTAACAGTTAAATTAAAAGAGCTTGAAGAAAAAAAGCTTATAAAAAGAGAAGTATTTGCAGAAGTTCCACCAAAAGTTATTTACTCTCTTACACCTATTGGTAAAAAACTTCAAGATACTTTAAATGCAATGAATAATTGGGGGATAGAGTATGCAAAAGAGTGTGGAGAAATAACTGATAATTATGTTTGTGAAAAAAAACATTAATATAGCTATACTTATTAATATTTTTTGAAACTATTTTATCAAGTCTTTTTTAAATTTTAAAGTTTTAGTACTTAAATCTTTTCTAAAATAGAGATACTCTCTACCAATATAGAGTATTTCTCCATTTAAATATATTTCATTAATTTTAATATTATCTTTTTTTAAAAAGAAAAATTTACCAACACTAAAACCAATATTTTTAATAAAAACTAATGAAAAAATTAAAAGAACTATTAAATAGATTATTTGAAAACTTTTCTTAAATGATGTATATGAAAAAAAATAACCAACAGGAAGTGCTAAAGTAAATATAAGTAAATACATCTGATTATCTATAAATACAGGGTTAAAATACTCCTCTTTTATATCTAAAGTATGAAAATAATTACCAATCATTCCTGCAAATAGAATAAAATCTAAAATTAATATTAAAAGTAGTCCCCTAAAGAATGAAGAAATTAATCGTGTTATCATCTAAGTCTCTTTTGTCTATTTTTTGATAGTTTTATTATTTTAGATGGACTTTGCTCACTAAAACCTCTCTTATCATAAATGATTATATCACAATTTTTAATAGCAAAATTTAACTCAAATTGTTTTCCACTTTTGTTTGCTGAAGTTGAATAAAAGCATCTGGATTTTTTGATAAATTCTCTATGAGTTTTATCAAAAATAACTCTAAAAGCTTTTTTATTAGGATAAACAAATGTAGTTTTTTTTGAGTTTTTTACAATTTTTCTGAACTTTTTTGGAACTCTTACGAAACTTTTTAAAGTATCTAAAGAATCTATAACTTTTAAAAATTCTTTGTTTGCTTCTCTATTTTTTAATTTTGCTAATTTTTGAGAATTTTGAGATAAAAAACCTACTGTTGTATCAGTTTGAGTAAGAAAAACTTTATCTTTCAAGTTATATTTCTCTACTCTTTTATAAACTCTTGGTCTGGTTTCCAATCGATATATACACTATCTTTAATTTCTGCGTGAATAGCTTTTATAAATACAGCTTTAAATTCAGCATTACTTCTGTTTTTAAAATAGTGTGCCTCATTTGGGTCACATCTTAAATAGTCACCTTTTTTGATTTTAACTAATTTTCCATCTACATAAACATCACACTCACCCTCTAATACTAAAAAAGACTCCTCTTGTTTTACATGTTTATGAGTATCAAAGTCTTGTCCAGCTTGAATAATTACAATTCCCATATCAATAAATGGCCCATTTGTTAAATATTTTGGTCCATTATCTCCAAATCTATATTCGTGTTCACTCTCATTTGTTAAATACATAAATCTTCCTTTTATGATTTAATTATAACAAATTAAATTTTAAAACTAAAAACAGATCCCTCATCTAATCTACTCTCTATATCTAAAAATGTATTGTGCATTTTTAAAATATATTTAACTATATTTAATCCAAGCCCCAAAGAGTTATTCCAAATATGTTTATCTACTCTATAAAATTTTTGTGTAACTCTATTAATATCTTCTTTAGAGATTCCAATTCCTCTATCGATTATTTTAATTTCATTACTGTTTATCTCTACGGTTATATTATCATCTGAATATTTTAAGGCATTCTCAATTAAATTTATTAAAACTAACTCTATTAGAGTCTTATCAGCTTCAATTTTTCTATCTTCTCCTATAATTTCAACTTCTCTATCTTTGTATTTATATTTTAAAAGATTTTCTACATTTTGGATTAAAGCTTTTATCTCAAAAGAGCTAATTTTAAGAGTTAAATCTTGATTTTCAAGTTTAATTGCAATTGTAATTCTATCTACAATATCTGAAATTCTTTTTGCATTTTGCGAAATTTTGCCTAAGAATTTATCTCTAATATTCTCATTCATATCTTTATCTTGAGTTAGAGTCTCACTATAACCTAAAATTACAGCTACTGGATTTTTAAATTCGTGACTCATAGCAGAAATTATCTCTCTGTTTTGCCTATTTTTAAGTAATAACTCTCGAGTAAATTTTTTCTTCTGTTTATCTCTTTTTTTAAGTTTTTTAGCAACTTTTTCTAAAAGTATAAATATACTATTAAACTCTTCCGTAAAAGATTTAGAATTAATTGGTCTATATTTTTTATTTGAGAGATGATGTAAAAAATCAGTTATTCTTTCAACTTCTTGAGTTATCTTTTTATTTATATAAAATTTTATAAATAGGGCAAAAACAATTGAAATAGCAAAAATTAGTGTTACTTTAAACCATAAATTATAAAAATCACTCATAATTCTATCAATTAATACTGCCATTCTAATATAAATTGAACTTCCATTAAGACCTATTTTCTTAGCAACATATAGATAATCCATATTTGTAGTAGCGGAGTGTCGAATTGAAATACCATATTTATCTGTTTTTGATTGAACTATTTCTGGTCTATTTAAGTGATTATCCATCTCTTTTATATCTTTAGAACTATCAGCTAATACAACTCCTTTTGCATCAATTAGAGTAATTCTTAAATCATTAATATTTTCAAAAGAGGCTGAATATCTATTTAAATCTCTATTTTTTGAGTTTAGAAGTTCAATTTCTATAATATTAATATTTGATTTTAAATTATCTTCAAAGTGATTTAGTTCTATATTCTTTAAAGTAAAGTAACTGACAAATCCAGATATAAAAAGAGTAATAGAGAGTATAATTAAAAAATTTCTAAAAAAGAGTTGATGAAGTTTTAACACAGAGTATATCCTGTCCCTCTAATTGATTTTATATAATTTTTATCTTTATTTGGGTCAATTTTATCTTTTAATCTTTTAATCCCAACATTTACAGTTTTATCTTGAAATAAGGCGTCATCTTTCCAAACATTATCTAATAAATAATCTCTACTTAACACTATATTTTTATTTTTAATAAGTGTAATTAATAAATCAAATTCAAGTTTTGTGAGTTCAACCATATTACCATTAACTAAAACTTCTCTAGCTTTTATATTTATAATAATATCTCTATATTGTACAGATTTTTCTTCACTTTTTTTTGTTCTTTTAATGACTGCTTTTACTCTTAGAATCAACTCTCTCATATTAAAAGGTTTTGTAATATAATCATCTCCACCTTTTAAGAATCCATCTAAAATATCATCTTCAGCATCTTTTGCACTTAAGAATATTACAGGAGTTAAAAAGCCTTTTTGCCTCATCTCTTTAATAAAGTCACTTCCTTCGACTCCTGGGAGATTCCTATCTACTATAAGTAGGTCTACATCTTCCTCTTTTAGTAAATTTTCAACATTTTTAGTTGATAAAAAACCAACACTCTCAAATCCCTCTTTTTGAAGATTATATTCGAGCAATTCTAACAAATCTTCCTCATCTTCAATTATTGCTATTAATATACTCATATTATTTATCTCCTAAAAACTCTCTATTTTACCACCTTTTTTAGAAAAATACATTAATTTTGCCATATTTACAGCGTGATCAGCTGCTCTTTCAAGTCGTCTAACTGAACTTAAAATATTAATATATTCAATTAAAAATTCAGTTCCTTTTGATAATTTTGTTAAAATCTCTTTTTCAATTAGTGATAGTAAATCATCACTTTTACTCTCCTCAATCATCACTTTTCTATATAATTCATCAAACTCTTCTCCATCTTTAGAGAGAGCTTCAGTTGCATACGAAATAGAATTTATAGCTGCTAAGTGAAGTTGAATTATATAATTATCTAAATGATTAAAATCAAATTCACTGTTTCCTATCTGATTTTTCATACCTCTAACATATTTTTTACCATCAACTAAAATTCTATTTAGCTCATTTGTAATTTTAAGTACAGCGACAATTGTTCTTAAATCTTTTGCTTCAGGTTCAAACAGTGCTAAGGCTTTTACCACTTCATTATCAATATCATTTGCTCTATCTGGAATCTCTTTCATAATCTTTTTAAGTGAAGTTAAAGCATTAACATCTTTCTTTTTAAAAGCATCAAGAATCTCTTTGTGTATATTAATTACATCATCTGATAAATTTACAAGAGTTTGATTTATACTTTGAAGTTTTTCCTTATTCTTTGGTAGCATTTAAATCCTTTTTATAAAATTTAATAATATCTATCAAGTATTCTAAATAAGTTAAATAACAATTTCATTACAATTTATTAATATTTACTTTTTTTTAATAAAAAATACTACTGAACTATTTTAATAAATGTAAGTTATTATTTTTGTTAAGATATAGTATAAAATTATGAAATAATAAAAAAGGGGCTTTTATGGTGAAGAGAGTTTTATCACTTAGTACAATTTTAGCTTTAAGTGCATTTGGAGAAGAAGTAAATTCATTAACGGAAATGTTTTCTAATGGTAAAGTTAAAGGCGAAATTAGGTCATTTTACATCAATAGAAATTGGGATAAAAATTTTGAAAATATAAATAATAAAATAGACAGAGAAGCTTTTTCACTTGGCGGACACTTAAATTATAATAGTGCTAGATATAATGGCTTTAGTGTTGGTGCAACTGGACACACTACAAATGGTTTAGGTTTAAATAGTGGAGATTCTATTGAAATTGACCCAACACTATTTGGAAAAGATAAAAAGAGTTACTCAATTTTATCAGAAGCTTATGTAGAGTATAAAAATATGAATACATCTTTGAAAGTTGGAAGACAAAAACTTGCTACTCCACTTGCAGGAAGTGATGATGTTAGAATGATTCCAAATCATTTTGAAGCTGTAGTTTTAGCAAATAATTACTTTAAAGATACAACTTTAATAGCAGCACAAGTTAATAAGATGGCAGATGGTACTTTTAGTAATGCTTATGGAGGTGAGGGTAGCAGGGGTAATTTAGGACTACAAAGTGGTTATGGTTTAGGGGCTCAAGTTGGTAAATTTGTAGATATGGAAAATGCAGCACTAGGAATGGATGCACCAGATACAAATGGAGTAACAGCTTTAGCTATTATTTACACTGGAATTACTAATTTAAAACTTCAACTTTGGGATTATTACGCACACGATATTTTAAATGCAATTTATGCACAAGGTGATTACAAAATTAATTTTAATAAATCTACAAATTTAACTCTATCTGGACAATATATTAGAGAAGATGATGTTGGTGATAAAATTGCAGGAGAAGTTGATGCTGATTTATTAGGTGCAAAAGCTACATTAGCAATTGATAAAACAAAACTTTATGTAGCTTACACTTCAACAGGAACTAATTTAAATTCAAATCAAAATGGTGGAATTATTTTACCTTGGGGAGGTCACCCTCTATTTGTTCAAGGAATGGTTACAAGACACGGTAGTTTTGCTGATACTGATTCTTGGAGAATTGGAGCAATTCAAGATATGTCTAAATTTGGAGTTGATGGGCTTAGTGCACATGCGAGTTATATGGAGTTTGATGTTGCTGAAAATAACTCATATATTAATGGTAAAAGTTGGTTGGCATCTGAATCATTTTTTGATTTAATTTATAAAGTTCCTGCAGTTAAAAACTTAAAACTTAGACTTAGAGGAAATTATCCTGATAGCTTTGCAAGTGATGATAGAGGTTGGGACGAATATAGATTTATAGCATATTATGGTTTTTAATATATGTTTAAAAATATACATAATTTAAATATTAGATGGAAAATAGCAGTTTTAGTTATAGTCTCTGTAATTATAACTTCTGCTATTGTTGGTTTTTTAACTATTCTTAGTATTAATAAGATTTCTGAAGAAAATATACAAAGATATAAAAATAAAGTTTTTACAGCAAAAAAAGATGAGTTAAAAAGCTCTATTGAGATAGCATATAAGACTCTAGTCTCATTTTATGAGAGAACCTCAAAAGATAAAATTGAAGCTGAAGTTAAAAATAAATTATTAACACAAACTGATTTACTTATGAATTCTATAACTAATTTTTATGAGAAAAATAAAAATACAATGGCTAAAGATGAATTAAAAAAACATATTAAGGAGCTAGTAAAAGGTGCAAAATATAATAAAACAGGTTATTTTTGGATTAATGATTTAAATTCTGTAATTGTAATGCATCCGATTAAACCTCATCTTGATGGAAAAGATTTATCAAATTTTAAAGACCCAAAAGGTAAATATCTATTTAATGAATTTGTGAAAGTTTGTAAAAAAGATGGAAAAGGGTTTGTAGATTATATGTGGTCAAAACCTAAATTTGAAGAGCCTCAACCAAAAATATCTTTTGTTAAACTTTTTAAACCTTTTAATTGGGTAATTGGAACTGGAGAATATGTTGATAATGTTACTAAAGAGATTCAAAAAGAGGCATTAGAGACAATAAAGCATATGAGATTTGGAAAAAATGCAATGGGTTATTTTTGGATAAATAATTTAGAGCCAAAAATGGTGATGCACACAACAAAACCTGAATTAAATGGAAAAAATTTATCAAATGTAAAAGATGCAAATGGAAAATATCTATTTAATGAGTTTGTAGAATTAGCAAAAAAAGATGGTAGTGGATTTGTAGAGTATATGTGGTCAAAAGCTGATAAAGATAAACCTCAACCGAAAATATCATACATATCTCTTTTAAAAGAGTGGGGGTGGATAATTGGAACCGGTGTTTATGTTGATGATATAAATGATGAGATAATAAGGATTAGAGAGCTTACAAAAGATAACATAAATGCAACAATAAAGCTTTTTATTATAGCAATACTTGTTATTATAGTTTTTATGACAGGAATTATATTTTTTGTAGTTCAAAAAGGAATCTCAAATCCATTAGAGAGATTACACGTAGGATTGATGAATTTTTTCGCTTATCTAAATAGAGAAAACGATAAAATTGAAAATATTAAAATTTTTGCTCAAGATGAAATTGGTCAAATGGCAGAAATTATCAATCAAAGTGTAGCAAATATTCAAAATGAAATAGAAAAAGACAATTTAGTTATAAATGATACTACAAGAGTAGCCAAAAGAGTAACAGAGGGTTTTTTAAATGAGAAAATTAATGCAAATAGTAATAATCCCTCACTTAATCAATTAAAAGATGTAATTAATCAGATGCTTGAAGTTTTAGATTTGAATATTATAAAAATTGTAAAAACGCTAGAGTTTTATTCAAATCAAGACTATACAGCAAAAACTGATAAAGCGAATTTAGATGGTGATTTTGGAAAACTAATTGATGGGGTTAATAAATTGGGTTCTGATATATCCTTTATGATTTTAAAAAATTCAAAAGATGCAGTTATCTTAAAAGATAATTCACATCAACTTAGTGAATTTGTAGGAACACTTTCAACTTCAGCAAACAAACAAGCTTCTAGTTTGGAAAAAATTGCAGAGGAAATTGGAAATATGACAAGTGGAATTGGTGAAGTTGCTAATAAAACAGAGAGTGTAAGTATTCAATCAAACGATATAAAATCAGTTGTAGCAATAATTGGAGATATAGCAGATCAGACAAATTTACTTGCTTTAAATGCAGCTATTGAAGCGGCAAGAGCAGGTGAACACGGTCGTGGATTTGCTGTTGTTGCTGATGAGGTACGACAACTTGCAGAGAGAACTCAAAAAAGCTTGGGTGAAATTAATGTAAATATTAACACTTTAGTTCAATCAATTAATGATATTTCTGAAAATATTAAAGAGCAGTCTAGTGGAATAGAGCATATTAATAATTCCGTCTCTGGGCTTGAAAATGGAACTCAAGAGAATGTGAATATAGCAGATAAAACAAATTATATAGCTAAAGATTTAGAAAAAATATCTTCACTAATTAGAGAAGATGCTATGAGTAAAAATTTTATTGGTAAATAACTAAAAGGAGTAATTTATGTTTAAATTTCTTTTTACTTTAATTATTATTGGAAGTATTGGATATTACAGTTTAAATAACTATGATTATTTAAAAAAAGAGTATTTAAAATTTACAGATAATACAAAAGATAAATTAATTAATTTAGATAAAAATTATATTTCTATTCTTAATGAAAATAATTTAACTATAAATGAAATAGTTTTAAATTTAAATATTTCAAATCTTGATAAAGCTAACTTAATACTCTTTTATCAAGATTTAAATGATTATGAATTTAAGTTAAAAAATAATCAATTCAACAAATTAGAAGATGCTTTTAGTGAATTTAGAAAAGTGTTAAAAATACATCAATGTATTTTAGCAACAAAAGATTTAATTTTAATTCAGCCAATTTATAAATTAGTTGAAGAGACTATTTTAACAACAACTAATTTGACTTTAAAAGATTTTAATAATTATAATAAAAAATTACTTCCAAAAATAATACAAAATTATATGAATGAATTTTTAAATTTAGTATATAGTGATGCTTTATGTCAAAACAGAGAAGTATTTGAATTATATAAAAAGTTAAAAGATAAAGATACCTCAAAAGCAGTTGCTATTAAGAGCGATAAAAAAGATAAAGATTTATCTCTAAAAGATTTATTATTTGGAAATAAAAAATAATAATTTATAAAAAGGTTATATATGAATATAATTAATTTTCACGGTCAAAAATATTTAGCAAAAGATTTTATAGAATTTTTAAGAGGTAAAAATGCCTTATTTTTACTTTCACTCTCAACTACTAAAACTTGCGAAATACCAAATATTACACAAGCTGGAATTGAGGGTAAAATTCACTTAACTCCTATTTTAGATGCTGAATTTTTATGTAGTGGTGAAGTTCGCTCAATTGGAGATATTGCTAAAACTGCAAAAGGAGTCCCAACTCCAGCATTAATTACAAGAGCTATTCATCTATTAAAACCATTTAATAATATTGAACTTCTGAATTTAGGATTAACCAATTCACCTAAAGTAAACTTTTTTAAAATTTATGATTTTAAATTAAAGCCAAGTGAGCGAATAGATTTAGGAGCAAATATTGAAGCTGAAACACTCTTTGAAATGGGAGTAGAATTTGGTAAAAACTACAAAACTAAAAGTGATTATATAATTTTAGGAGAATCAGTTCCTAGTGGTACAACGACAGCTTATGCAACTGCAAAAGCGTTAGGTTATAATTGTGATGGTATGTTTTCGTCCTCATTTAAAGCACATCCAAAATCACTTAAAAATGAAGTAGTAAACAAAGCTCTCTCTAATATTTCTTCAAATATGGATATATTTGAAAAACTCTCAAAAGTTAGTGATAATATGTTGATTTTTAATGCTGGGTTTGTGATGGCTTTAATGCAAAACTATAAAGTTGTCTTAGCAGGTGGCACACAAATGGCATCGTTATTATTAGTTATGAACTCTATTATAGAAGTTATGCAAGGTGAAATTGATGGTAAAAATTTAGCATTAGTAACTACAAAATGGCTTTATGAAGATGAAAATTCAGATATAAAAGGACTATTAGAGCTTTTAAATTTTGATGTTTTAGCCTATTATAGTGATTTTGATTTTAGCGACAGCCAAAGCGAAGTTTTAAAACTTTATGACAAAGGTGAAGCTAAAGAGGGTGTAGGTGCTGGTGGTGCAATATTTTATGGATATTTAAACAATTTAACAAAAGAGCAAATAACTAAAGAAGTTGAGGGATTTTTTAAATAAAAGGTAAAGACTCTTTTATCTTATCAATATTTTCAACTATTTTATTATATAACTCTATTTTATCACCTACGATAGAGTTACTTTTTTTTACTTTTTCAATAAAATCACTTAATTTATTCAATAGACCTTTTTTAGGTTTATCAACTTCACACAATTCATTCTCTATATTTTTGGCTTTCTCTTTTAGCTTTTCATCTTTTATTAAGTCTATAAAGTCATTAAAATCACTTCTCAACTCTTTAAAACTATTCTCTATTTTAATATCAATATCTACGCTTTGATTTTGTGATTGAATTTGAGTTTGAGTTAAATTATTATTTATAGTAGTTGGGTTTAAGTGTTGAACTGAATTAACTATATTATTTATAATTTCATTTAAATTTATTTTTTCATTTTTATAAAGTTCAATTATCTCTATTTTACTCTCTAATTGAGTTTCTAATAGTCTAATTTGATTTCTTAAGTCAAGTTGCATCACTTTCATCTCAATACTATTTATATCTTGTGTAGTATTAATTGTTAAATCATCAATATTCTCTTTAATAAATCCCACATATTCACTTAAATACTCTTTTATCTCTTGAATTTCACACTCTTGATTATCTTTGATATTTAACTCTAACCCCTCATCAACGCTATGAACTTCAAACTCTATATCTCTATTTTTTGTAACTTTCACATACTCATTAAAATAAGTTAAGTATTGTTTAAATGCTACTTTAAATTCTATATTTATTTTTATTGTCTCTTTTGTGGTGTTTGGGGTAAAATTATCCACAGCTTTTAAAAATTCTTTATAATCTGTTAAATAACCATTTACAAAAGTTGTAATCTTTATATTTTTATTATTTAAGATTTTCGTAGGTATTTTAATATTAGTATTAAATGGAATAACAATATACTTTAATTTTTTTAAATTACAAATTTCTTCAGGTAAACTTTTTATTTTACTAGCTTCTATAGGTAAATATTTTATATTTGTGCTATTTAAATTTAAATGATATAAATTTACTAAATTTCCAATTTCTTTAGGTAAATAACTTAATGGATTATTATTCAAAATTAAAGTATTTATATTAATTAATTGAAAAAGTTCAATAGGCAAACTTTCAATATTATTATTATTTAAAAATAACAAACTTAAATTTTTTAATTTTAATAACTTAGGAAGTAATTCAATTAAATCATTACTCGTTAAATCTAAGTTATCTAAATTTATTTCTTCATTTAAGCCTAAACTCATTATTGTCTTAGTATTTTCAAACCGTTCATCTATCTTTTCATAATCTATCACAAAAAACACCTAAATCTATTTAGAGTAAAAAAAATTTACTCTATCTTTTTACTTTACCATCTTTGCAAAATCTTTAAATATATAACTACTCTCGTGTGGGCCGGGGCTTGCCTCTGGGTGATGTTGAACTGAAAATATTGGAGCATTTTTATATTTTACTCCCTCAATGGTATTATCAAATAGATTTATGTGGGTTACTTTTGCTATCTCTTTAATTGAATCAGGTACATTATAGTTATGATTTTGTGCTGTAATCTCAACTACACCGCTTTCGTTTTGAACTGGATGATTTCCACCGTGTTGACCAAATTTTAACTTATAAGTTTTATGATCGTGTGCAATTGATAATATTTGATGACCTAAACAGATTCCAAACATTGGAATATTTGCAACTATTAATTTTTTAACTTGTCCAACTTCTTCATTTAATACTAATGGGTCACCAGGTCCATTTGATAAAAACACTCCACCTATCTCATTTTTATTAAATCTATCTATTAAATTTTCTGCATTAAAATCAGATGGAATAACTTCAACTTCAAGCCCAACTGCTGTAAGTTCATTTAAGATATTTCTCTTAACTCCAAAATCAATTGCAACTATTTTTTTATCAGTTTTAATCGTACTATAACATTGATTCTCGTGACTCCAAAGAGCAGTTTTATGAGTATAACTCTCTTTTGTACTAACCTCTTTTATATAATTTATATCTTCTATTCTAGGTGAAGTTTCTAACATAGTTTTAAGTTTATCTCTATTACTAGTTTCAGTTGAAGCTATCATCATCATAGCCCCACTCTCTCTTAGGTCTTTTGTTAAAAATCTTGTATCAATTTCAGTAATTCCGATAGTATTTTGCTCTTTTAGAAATTCATTTAGACTCTTTTGTCCTCTAAAGTTTGAAAAGTTTTCATTATAATTTCTAACAATTACACCTTTACAGTGTGCTTTATTACTCTCCATATCATCAATATTAACTCCTACATTTCCAATTTCAGGCATTGTAAAAGTTATAAATTGCCCAGCATAACTTGGGTCTGTGATTATTTCTTGATAACCTGTTAGTGAAGTGTTAAATACAATTTCGCCAATGCTAGTACCAGATGCACCAAAACTTTTCGCTTCTAAGAATATTCCATTCTCAAGGTAAATCCAAATTTTCATAATATACCTTTCTTTTTTAACTCTTCTTCATAAAGTTTTTTAAAAATTATTTCAAATTCTTCACTTCCATGTTGTAGTTTTCGTTTATAACTATCCATTTTATCAAATACAATATCCTCTATATCTTCAAAAGAGTTTATATAACTTGAGATAGCATTATAGATTACATTTCTTATCTTATTTTCAGTTACACTATAATCCATCAAGTCTTCATTCCATAGCTCATCTAAAATTTCGTGTGAAAGATTACTATATCTATCTTCAAAATTTAATATTACACCAAATTCAGGAGCTAATCTTTTTTTAACCATTCTAAATAGTTGTTTATAATCTGCTCTTAGATATTCTATATCATCTTCACTATCATCAAGTTTTTCATTAACGCTCTCTTCAAGTGCCAACTCTTTTTTTATATCTAAATCAATTATTTTTCTGATTGAATCTTTAATTGGGTCAAGCCCACTTTTCATTTTCACATAACCAGAATTTAATAAATCTAATGTGATTTTATTTGCGATATAAGGTGAGTGAGGAAGTCTTATTCTCATTGCAATACCTTAAGATTAATTTTCTGAAATTCTATCTTAAATAAGGTAAATTTTTAATAATATGTAGAAATTTTAACTTGAATAGGAGAAAAAGGAGAAGTTAGAAAAAGATTATTTTCTACCCCAATATCCTTTAAATTTTTTCAATTCATAATTTGGATTTGCTGTACCTTCATACCAAACTGCACTATCATAAGTATAAATTTTATTGTATCCAAAATGTAATTGGCTTAGTGTTGAATCAACAGCTCCAGACATTAAAGACCAACCGCTACTAGCAGGAGTTAGTACAGAATTATTATTAATTGCATTAATCGTTATATCTCTATCACTGTTTGAGTATAACCAAAAACCTTGTTTAGATTTAATTTCTAATGTTCCACTATATCTTGTTGATGACCAAGTGTTATTATCAAATACCCAAACCTCTTCATCACTCTCTACAATATCAGTAGTTGATATTGTTTTGTCTGTAAACGAGTTTCCAAGTAGATTCCAACCACTGTTAACACTTAAAGTATCAACTGATTGATAAATTGAATTAACTGTAAATGTAGCAGTCGTTGAACTTCCTTCCACATCTGTTGCTTTTACATCAAATGTTGTTGTATAACTGCTACTCTCAGGTTTATAAATTATTTTATTATCTTGTAATACAACTATACCTATACTAGGATAGTTTACTATATCTAAAACAAGAGCATCTCCATCAGCATCATAAAAGTATTGTGAGTTATTGAGTGATAAAGTTTCATTAGAATTTACATTAAATGTCTCATTTTGCGAAATTGGTGTGTTATTGGCTACTGTAAATGTTAAATTACTCTCGATGTAATTTGAATTTAAATCTAATCCAGAAACACCAATATTAAAAGTTCCACTTTCGTTAAAATTAACTGTTATAGAATCACTTGTAACTGTAAAGTTTACACTATTATCATTTGCACTTAGTTGAAGACCTGTTACATTATCTTTAATTAAAGTTAAATTAATAGGAGTCTTTTTATCAAGAGTAGTGCTACCTGATGTCGTTAAAATAAGAGTTGGTTGAGTATTATCAATAGTAGGGTCTGTAGTAGTTGTATTATTATCAATAACCACAATATCTGTATAATCATCAATAATTACAGTAGTTGTATTATCTTCTGGAATATCAGGAACACTAATTACTAAATCTAATTCATAAACTTTTAATGTACCATCTCCTGTTTTAACAGCAATTTTATCATCTCTTGCAATAACTCTTCTATAATAGCAATCTGTAGTATCAGTTACACTAACTTCTGCTATCTTCTCTCCAGCTTCATTTATAGCAGTTAATTTATCATCTGTTAAGAAATAAAAATTATTCTCTTTTGTTCTTGCAAACACAGTTTCACAAATAGCATCAGTTCCTACAACTGTACTTGAAAGGACAGTTCCATCCGTATTAAATCTGACAAATTCTACATTATCACTACTATTATCATCTTTTAAAATAGGAATATAATTTATTGGATTAGCAATACTATTATTTACATCTAAATATTTATATGAACTATAGTAACTATCAGTAGTTATATTTTCACTATACTCTGTATTACAATTAGTTGGATTTGTAAATACCAACTTCTCGTTATCATTGAAATTAGCATTCTTTAATATAGAAATTATTAAGTTATTATCTTCAATATAAAAACTATTGCTTAACCAATAATTAAAGTCTCCTAAATCAGTGCTACAATTTACATTTCCTGTTGTAGTATCTATTAGAGTTATAATATGGTTATCATTAGAGTTGTCACTTGAAGTGAGCATTAGTATTTGATTATTTTCAATTAAATCAATATTAGTATTATAGTTCGTAACAAAAGGTGTTTTCCAATTTAAATTACCAGAAGTAATGTTAAAAGATGAAATATTATCGTCTTCATTAATCATAAATAAATTACTTCCATCATCGGTATACTCAATATTGAAAGATGAACTATTAATATCCGATAATACATTTCCATTTAGACTATCTAATATATAAAAATGATGAAAACTATTATTATAAGTTGTTGCAAAAATACTATTTTTATCTGAAGATAAACTGTATTTGTGTATTATTCCATCTAATGTAGTGGTAAAATTTTCACTTCCATTTGGTGCAATTGAAGTTATATTTCCTTCATAATAAGGAGACCAAACATCAAAATAAGTTAATAGATTTCCACTGTTGTCAAATAATATTTCACTTATGTATGAAATATTTAAAAACTCTTTTAATTTAACTCCATCTTTATCATAATGAAAGATATCATATAAATTATTTCCATTATAATCTTTAATTACAAA
The DNA here is from genome assembly GCA_016744535.1 of Campylobacteraceae bacterium. Taxonomy (GTDB): domain Bacteria; phylum Campylobacterota; class Campylobacteria; order Campylobacterales; family BB28; genus BB28. Next base: position 7,099 of record JADGEE010000019.1, on the reverse strand, counting down.
CTCTCTCTCTTCATTTAATAATTTAAAACCATATAAAGCATCAAAGGTAGTAATAGTATTACTTGTAGAAGTATCTAAATCTACTAGCTTTACATCATCTGATATATTAAATAATAAAGAGTTACTACTTATATCTACTAATTGATTATTCCACGATGTACCTGTATTTGTTTGATATACCGTTGTTGCTCCAAAATCAGCAAAACTTTGCCCCACTAATACCGCCGAAGCTATAAAGCTTATTGATAATAATTTTCTCATTTTTAGTCCTTTTTTAATAAGATAACTATATTCTATCAAAAAAAAATGAAAAAAAAATGATATTTTTTTAAAAAATAATTTAAAATATTACTTAGAAAATAATTTTAATTATAAAAAATTATAAAGAATAAGAATAAAAATAATATTTTATGGCTATTTTGTGATAAAACTGCAATTATACCTCTTCATAAGCGATTAATTCGCCTAATTTTAGTCTATTGATAGAATCTTGAATCTTTCTAATATAAAAAACTTTATCTTCAAAAGATAGAATTTTCTTTTTTACTTCACTCATTTTCTCTTGATAAAGGTTGATAAGTAGAGTATTTATGCTTTTTTGTAACTCCTCTTCATTACACTCTTGAATATTATCATTTAATAAAATCTCAATTAATTTAGGGTTTTTTAAATCATTTTGTTTTATTAACTCTATTTCATTTTGAAAACTTTTAAAGATAATACTCTCATCGCCTCGCTCAATTATTAAATCTAATAGATTTGGATTCTGAATTAGAGTTTTAATAATACTAATTTCAACAATATCAACTCTATTAAATATCTTTTTTTTAAACTCTTTTTTTTGAGGTTTTGGCTTAGATAGTTTGGGTTGCATAGTTGGTTTAGTTTCAACCGTTATATTTTCACTTCCTAAATTAATTAAATGCTCATCGACTCTTAATTGATTTGCCAGATATGTTTTATATTCATTTTTAATAATTGGTGAAATTGGTTTTAAAAACTCTAAACACTCTTTTAATGCACTTTCTTTTTGAAATGGATTTTTTATATCATAGCTTTTTACTATCTCTTGAAGTACAAATTCAATAAATGGTTTAGGAGATTTAAAAAACTCTCTTAACTCATCTTCTCGATTATTTTTTATCATATCAGCAGGATCTAGATTATCATTAAATATCACAACCCCACCATCAAAACTATTCGCTACTAATTTTGAAGCTTTAAGTGCTGCATTAACTCCCGCTTTATCTCCGTCATAAGCTAAAATAAGTCTAGGATTAGCTTTTTTAAGTAGTGGAATATGCTCTGTGGTTAAAGCTGTTCCAAGAGTTGCCACAGCATTTTTAAATCCTGATTGATGAAGCATAATTACATCAAGATAACCCTCAACTACTATAATTTCACTTTTTTTATAAATTTCATCTTTTGCAAAATTATATCCATATAATAGTGCTGATTTATTAAAGATTCTACTTTGAGGTGAATTTATATATTTAGCTGGGTGATTTGATATTGTACGCCCACCAAAACCGATAATTTTTCCACTATTTGAGAAAATTGGAAATGTAATTCTCTTTATAAATCTAGCATAAAAGTCTCTATCTTTTGCAATAACTCCAACTTCAATTGCATCATCAAAATTTACATTTTTACTCTTTAAAAAATCTAAACTCATTTGTGAATCAGGGGCGAAGCCTATTTGAAATTTTTCAACTATATTTGCATTAATTCCACGAGAATGAATATAATTTTTCGCATAGTTATTTAAATCAAAATTTCTCTTATAGAATTTATTTAAAGTCTCCAAAATTTCTAAATTATCTTTTTTAAAATTATCATCTTTATCGTAACTCAACTCAAAGTTAAGAGAGTTAGCTATACTCTCAACCGCTTCAATAAAACTTAAATGCTCATACTCTTGAACAAATTTTATCGCATCTCCACCGACTCCACAACCAAAACATTTATAAAATCCTCTATTTGGATTTATCACTAAACTAGGAGTATTCTCACCGTGAAATGGACAAACTGCTTTAAAGTTTGTACCACTTTTTTTAACTTCGATGTAATTTGATATTACATCAACAATATCAATTATATTTTTTAAACTCTCAATAGATTCTTTTTTTATCATAAATTTTTATTTTATCTCTTTTAATAAATTTTTAACTATATCTTTATAATAATTTTTTTGTTCATCATTTCCCATAGCCACAGCAGGAGTTCCACTATCTGAAAATTCTCTAACTTCCATATCTAAAGGGATTTTTCCTAAAAGTGGAATATTATATTTAGAAGCTATTTTCTCACCTCCACCAGTTCCAAAAATATCATATCTATTTTTAGTATCAGGTGCAATAAAGTAACTCATATTCTCTACAAGTCCACCGATTTTTACTTTTATATCTTTAAACATCATAATAGCCCGACTCACATCATCAGTTGATATTAATTGAGGAGTTGTAACGATAACCCCAGCAGTTATTGGCAACTCTTGTGCCATAGTTAATTGTACATCTCCAGTCCCTGGTGGCATATCAATAACTAAAAAGTCAAGTTCTCCCCAATCAACATCTTCTAAAAATTGAATTAAAGCCGAAACCGCAACTGAACTTCTCCAAACAAGCGGAGTATCACTACTCGGAGTTGTAAGCCCTACACTCATAATTTTTATTCCGAAATTTTCACTAGGAATAATTTTATCATTGTCATTCCACTGAAGTTTTTCATCTGCAACTTGAAGCATTCGAGGTACATTTGGCCCATATACATCAGCATCTAAAAGCCCTACACTAAAACCATCTTGTGCTAAGGCAATTGAGAAATTAACAGCTACTGTACTCTTTCCAACCCCACCTTTACCACTTGTAACTGCAATTATTTTTTTTGCATAAGGGGCTCTATTATTTGGCTTTAAACTAGTTCCATAATTCATATCTTTTTTAGGAGTTGGAGCAATATTTATAATTTTTACTTTAATAGGTCTATTTTTGAGTTTTGTTTTAATAGACTTTTCAAGTTTTTTAAAGGCATCCTCTTTTGTAACTTGAAGAGTTATTTCAACTTCATTTTTATTAATTTTAATATCATTTATAACTTTAAGTTCCACTATATTTTTATCTAAATTAGGATATTTTATCTCTTTTAGTAAATTTAAAATCTCTTGTTTCAATTTAATCCTTCTGTATTTTAATAATTTCTGCGTTCTCTTTGTAAAGAACCTTCACTCCAACTTTAAATTTTCCATCTTGTAGTTGAAATGTTTCACCAACTTGAATCTCTTCTAAATTTATTAATCTATTTTGTTTAACTAATTGTGCATTATGACTTGAAACTCTTTTAGATGGGTGATTAAACTCTATTGATTCTTTTAAATGGTTTAAATTAGCCTCTTTTTTCTCTATTAAAAATTCAAATGCTTTATTAAATCTATTTTTTAACTCTTTTATCTCTAAATTATAAAATTCAATTTTAGATTCAATTGAATTTTGTGTAAAACTTTTTTTTAAGTAATTTAACTCTTCTGATTTTTTGTACAAAATACGATTAAATTGCATATTAAATTTATCTATTAATGAATCAATACTTAATATTAACTCATCACTATCAGGCAAAATTATCTCTATTGCATTTGATGGAGTTGATGCCCTAATATCAGCTACTAAATCACTTATTACTAAATCGCTCTCGTGTCCAACTGCTGAAACTATTAAAGTTTTTGCGTTAAATACAGCATCGGCTACAATCTCTTCATTAAACGCCCATAAATCCTCTTGACTGCCACCTCCTCGTCCTATGATAATTACATCACTATTTAATCTATCAGCTATTTGAATATTTTTTGCAATATCATCTTTTGCACTATTTCCTTGAACTAAAGTATCAATTAGAGTAATTTTTACTAAAGCAAATCTCTTATTTGCAATTTTTAACATATCGGCTAAACCAGCACCTTGATTTGCAGTAATAATTACAATATGATTTATAATTTTTGGAAGTGATTTTTTATGACTCGAATCAAAATAATTTTTTTTGGCTAATTTCTCTTTTAACTCTTCATATCTTTTAGTTAAATCTCCAATTCCCTCTTTTGAGATATTAAAGCATAAAATATTATATTCACCCCTTGGAGTATAGATATTTAATTTACCTCTAATTAATATATTATCTCCATTTTCTAAATTAAACTTCAAATTATATCTATAATTTTTAAACATTATACATTTAATAATAGATTTTTCATCTTTAAGAGAAAAGTAGATATGTCCTGATGTGTGAATAACTAAATTAGAAATTTCACCTTTTATAAAAACACTCTGAAAAGTCTCTTCGCTATAAGCTTTAAATTGATTAGTAAAATTTGTAACACTTATATAATTTTGATTCAAGATTATCCTTATTATCCTTTCTAAAATTTTAACAGAAATTATTTGTTTTTCTGCATAATTACTGCATTTTAATTTAATATACTATTAAAAGTCACTAAATATTCACGAATTTTAAAAAGGATGTATTATGTTATTTGACGCAATAGCTACTTTTTTAGTTGGTGGTTCAATAATAGTCTCATTTATAATTATTTTTTTGGTAAATGATGCTGAGTCTAGGCTAGAGATTTAGTCAGTTTAAGTCTTCAATTTTTTTAGCTTCATAAAACTCAATGATTCTTCTATTGCAAAATTTAAATTATTTTATACTTCAATAGATTTTAAGTATAAAGTTTGTAATATTTTTTCATTAAAAATAAAAGGATAACTTTATGTTAAAAAAAGCGCTGATGCTTACCTCTATTATAGGATTTGGAATTTTATTTAGTGGATGTGCAACTATATTAGATGGAAAAACTCAAAATATTAATTTAAGTTCTTCTACAGAAAAAACTGTTGAAATTAATGGACAAAACTTTAGAGCACCAGGTGTTATTACACTACAAAGAGATGATAAAGATGCAATTTTAAAAGTTGAAGGCTGTGAGAATGATGTTTTATTAACAAAATCAGTTAATCCTACTTTTTTTGTTAATATTTTATCAGGTGGTGTGTTTGGTTCTACTACAGATTATGCTTCAAAATCTATGTGGAAGTATGACCAAAAAAATGTTGATGTAGATTGTAAATAGAGTTGTATTTAAAAATAGAGAGTAAAAAAAAAAGATTTTTTTTCTTTATTTTTCTTTATATTTTTTTACCTATTTTTAGCTTTTCTGATAATTTAAAAATTTCTATTTTAGAAAAAGCTTTAAAAAAAAATTTAGATAATTCTCATATTTGGCATAGATTACTTCATTTAGATAAATCACTAAATCCATATATAAATAATAAATCGTTTTTAATAAGTTATCCAAACTTTAGCCCTAAAAAAGAGTTAATAGCTACGATTAAATTATTTGAACAAAATAAAAAAGCTGTTTGTAAATATCCAGCGAGATATTATTGGTTAGAAAATGAGTTAAATATAAGTAATTCTATATTCTCTAAAAAGAATTGTTTAGGATTTAATGAGTATATTGAAAAAACAAATCCAACAGATTTAAAGTTAGTTTTTGTATCAGAACAGGTTAAAAATCCATCTAGTATGATGGGACACACTTTTTTTAAACTTATTGGTTATGATAAAAATTATGAATTAAGAGAAAATGCTATATCTTTTTTTACTATTATTGATACTTTTAATATTCCTTATTTAATATTAAAAAGTTTTATTACAGGAATGAAGGGTCTTTTTATTTTATCTCCATATAAAACACAAGTTAATCGATACCTTAAAGAGGAAAATAGAAATATTTGGGAATATGATTTAAATTTATCAGATTTTCAAAAAAAATTAATTTATTATCACTTTTGGGAATTAAAAGATATTGATATAACTTATCTATTTACAGGATTTAATTGTGCTACGATTGTAGATGATATGCTGGGTATATATGATAAAAATTATAAAAAAAAATTATCATTATGGGTTACTCCAAAAGATGTTATTAAAAAAGCTAATAAATATAATTTAATAAAAAACTCAATACTTATTCCTTCTATAAATTGGGAACTAAATATGTTAAGTGAATCAATTTCTAATAATTCAATTGATAAAATAAGCGAAATAGTTGTTAATAAAAAATATGATAAATTAAAAAATTTTAAATTTTCAAGTGATAAAAAAAATAAATATTTAGAGAAAAAATTAGCAATAACTTATGGTGATTTTTTATATGACAAAAATATTAAAAAAATAGTAAAGAATGACCAAAAAGATAATTATTGTGTTGATTTAAGTAGATATAAAAATCCTATTAAAACATTTAATGATTCACAATTTTCAATCTCTTATCAAAATATTGATAATGAAAAATCTTTAAAACTAAATTTTTTACCTGCTTCAAATAGACTTTATGATGATAATCGAGAATATTTTAGTGAGTCGAGTTTAAAAATAGGTGAGTTTTCACTCCTTGTAGATAAAAAAAACTTAAGTTTAGATTCTTTAAATATATTTTCTATGAAATCATTTATTCCTTGGAATACTCTAACAAAAACTCTATCAAATGATTTTAAATTTAATTATGAGAAACAATATTCAAAAAATTTAAAACCATTTCACTCTATTAATTTAAATGGAGGTTTTGGAATTACAAAAAAGATTCATAATGATATGTCTATTTTTACTCTTTTAGATGTAGGAATTGCTTATGGAAATAATTCACTATATCCTTATTTATTTTCACAAATAGGATTAATTATTTATGAAATCTTTAATATGAAAAGCACAATAGAGTACAAGTACTTTTTCAATCAAGATAATTCTCAAACAGGTTATCACGATTTAAATTTAGAACAATCACTATTTTTTAATAAAAAATATAGAGTAGGTATATTTTTAAATCATAAAAAAAATTCAACAACCAATTTAGATTCTTTTGGGCTTTCATTTAATTATTTTTTTTAATTATATCAATTCCTAAAACTAATTTATTGAATTATTTTTAGGAATTGGTATTACTCAACAATATAATGTCCCTAGAAAATCAAACTAATTAATTGAGTATTCTTATTCCAAATGTTAGAATAAAATACAAAATATAGGGATAAAAAAATGAGTATAAAGA
>JADGEE010000018.1 GCA_016744535.1 Campylobacteraceae bacterium | reverse complement strand
TATTGATAAACATTATGATCTATTTTTAGAATATGCCAATACTCAAATAGAGTTATTAAAATATGCTTATTCTGTTCCTCTTGAAAAGTTAAAAATATTTAATGAATTAAACTTTAAACAAACACAATTTTTTATAAAATTAAATAATTTATTAGATGAAGAGATAATAGATTTTTAGATAAATAAAAAGTGAAATAAAATTTTTTTATTTCACTTTTTTCATTGATAAATAACTATTTAAAGCCCCTATATAGGCCTTTGCACTTGCTATCATTGTATCTATATTTAAACCGTGTCCTATAAATGTCTCTTTATCAAAATTAACTTTTACAATAACTTTTGCTAAAGCGTCTCTACCCTCTGTTACTGCTTCAACTCTATAATCTTTTAATACACCGTTATATCCACTAATTCTATCAATTACTTTAAATACAGAATCAATCGTTCCATCTCCAACAGCTGCGTCAGTTAATTTATTATCTTCAAACTCAATAGTTGCTGCCGCTGTGGCTAAACCATCTTGACAATCTGCTAATTGTAAATTTACTAACTTATAAAAGTCTTTAATAGTTGTAGTCTCATCGGTTATAATCATTCTAATATCGGCATCAGCTATCTCTCTTTTTCTATCTGCTAATTTTTTAAATCTCTCAAATGCTGACTTTAACTCTTCGTCACTTAAATCAAATCCCAACTTCTCGGCTCTATCTTTAAAGGCGTGACGACCTGATAATTTACCTAAAACAATTGAATTTTTAGATAATCCAATATCTTCAGCTCTCATAATTTCATAAGTCTCTTTGTGTTTTAAAACTCCATCTTGATGAATTCCACTTTCGTGTGCGAAAGCATTTTTACCAACAATTGCCTTATTTGGTTGAGGCTCAATCCCTGTTACAGTTGCAATTAAACGACTAGCTGGATAAATCTCTTTTGTGTTAATATTTGTATCCATATTTTTAAATATATCTTTTCTAATTTTCATAGTCATAACAACTTCTTCTAATGACGCATTTCCAGCTCTCTCACCTAAACCATTAATCGTACATTCAATTTGTCTAGCTCCATTTAATACACTAAATAATGAGTTTGCCGATGCCAAACCTAAATCATTATGACAATGAACTGAAATAGTTGCTCTATTGTCTATAAATTCATTTAACTCTTTTATAATTTCACCCATCTCCATAGGTAAGCGATAACCCACAGTATCGGGAATATTAATTGTTTTAGCCCCAGCATTTATAACTGCATCTATAATCTCTTTTAAAAATGGCATTTCACTTCTACCAGCATCTTCACAAGAGAACTCCACATCATCTACAAAAGTTTTAGCATAACTTACAGATTCCACTGCTCTTTTTATAACTTCATCAGGAGTCATTTTTAATTTATACTGCATATGAATAGGACTTGTAGCTATAAAAGTATGTATTCTTTTATATTTTGCTTCAACTAAAGCCTCACCTGCTTTTTTTATATCATTATCAATAGCTCTTGCTAATGAACAAACTATACTTTTATCAACTACTCTTGTAATTTGCTTTATCGCATCAAAATCACCATCACTCGCTGCTGCAAAACCAGCCTCTATAATATCAACACCTAATTTTTGTAAATGTTTTGCAATTTCTATCTTCTCTTTTGTGTTCATCGAAGCACCTGGGCTTTGTTCCCCATCTCTTAAAGTCGTGTCAAATATTTTGACTATATCTTTATCTTTTGACATAATTGTTCCTTTTGTTATAAAAATAATAACTAAAAAAAGTTTTAAAGTGTTTGAAAATGTGTTGTTGTGATTAAATAATTAAGGTATTAAAGTAGTACGAGCAGGAGTAAATTAGCATTAGCATTGAATTTTTTGCAATAATGGTTTTTGATTTCCATCTTAGACTCCTATTTTTAATTTGAATAGCGAACATTTTATTTAAATAAAAATAAAATTTTGCTTAATGATTAATAAATATCAAATAGTTTTAAAAATTTTCTGCCATATAATTTGGTAAAGTATTTTTAGATATTTTATGTAAAATATAGATAAAATAAGTTGATTAATATCAATGTAAAAAAATTTTAAATTTGTTAATATTACAAAAAAATATGAAGGATAAAAAATGACTATAAATGAATTTATGACAAAAGACCACAGAGATTGTGATAATCAATTTGCAAATCTTGAAAATATTGTTGATAGTGGAAATTTTGATGGTGGAAAAATTATGTTTGATGAATTTGTATCACATATGTTAAAACACTTTAAAATGGAAGAGGAAGTTATGTTTAAAGAGTTTAATGACTGTGAGGGTGGTGGATGTAATCCAACTGGAGTTATGTTAATGGAACACGAACAGATGAGAAATCTTTTTAATCAAATGCAAGAAGCTATAAAAAATAATAATAAAGAGAAATTTTTAGGACTTAGTGAGAATCTTCTTTTTATAATGCAACAACATAATATGAAAGAGGAGCAAATGATGTATAATTTAGCTGATAACGCTCTAAATTCAGATGAAATAATAGAAAAAATGAAAGCAATTTAGTGTAAAATATTTTTTTATGAGATAATTTAATGAATAATGAGAAATTAGAAGTGTTAAGAGTTTCGTCTATTTTAACAAAATTAAAAAGTGGGAAAATAGGCTCTCATTTAGCATTACGTATGAAAATGAAATAGAAGAAATTAATTAAAATGAAAACTAATATAAATGAAATTTTACTAGATTGTAGAGAACTCGAAGCACCAGAACCTATAATTTTAATAAATTCTAATTTAAGTAAATTAGATGAGAAAAGTTATATAAAAATGCTACATAGGATTGAACCTACTCCACTACTGAATATGTTAAAATTAAATGGATATAACTATATTATAAAAAATATAAATAGTGAATTTATTATATATATTTACAATGGTAAATTTAAAGATATTAGTAATTATATAAAGGATTTATAATGTTTGTAGGACTCTCACTTGAACAAGCCCCACCATTTTCTGCACCTATCAAGTTTTTTTTAACAGCTCCAATTTTTGCAATTTTAGCTTCCCTTCTAGTTCTATTTTTTAATAGCGATATCGTAGCACACGATACTATCACAATAGCCTTACTTCATGTTGTTACAATAGGATTTATGGTTATGATTATGTTTGGAGCATTACAACAGATGTTACCAGTTGTGGCAGGAGCAGTTATTAAAAATATAGTTTTTGTATCAAATTTTACATATATTTTCTTAATAGTGGGAATTCTCTCATTTTTTTTAGGATTTTATCTATATGAAAAAATATTACTCTTTATTGCTACAACTACTCTTAGTTTCTCAATTTTATTTTTTATATTTGCAACTCTAAAAGAGCTTATTAAAGTAGAAAAAAAGACACCAATTATCATAGCTATGATATTAAGCCTTAGTTTTTTACTATTCTCTTTCTTAATAGCTATTCATTTAACAATCTCACACGCAACTTCAAATATCAGTGAGATTCACTACAATTTAGCATCTTTGCATTATAATTTAATATTTTTTGGCTGGGTTTTTATGCTTATAGTTGGTATCTCATTTCAAGTGATTCCAATGTTTTGGGTAGCAACTCCATATTCAGATAAAGAGCAAAAAACTATTATCTACTCTATTTTTACACTACTTATTATCTATACATTAAATAGTTTTTTTAATTTAGGATTAAATATATTTTATAAAATATTTATGATAATAGTTAGTTTTTACTATATATATTTAACATTTCAAAAATTAAAAAATCGAAAAAGAAAATTAAGAGACCAAAGTGTGATTTTTTGGCAAATATCATTATACTTTTTTGCTTTTGGGCTTATATACTGGTTTATAATGGAGTTTTTTAATTTACCACAAATGATACTAGCTATCACTTTTGGTGGTGGATTTGTAATTTCACTTATGAATGCAATGATTTATAAAATAGTCCCTTTTTTAACTTGGTTTCACTTAAACTCAAAAGGATTATTTGATATACCAACTATGAGAGAGATGATAGATGATAAAAAAATAGTAATTCAGAGAAATTTACATATTATTTCAATAACTATTTTTATAATTGCTATATTTTTTGAAAATTTTTTATTAATACAATTAGCCTCTTTAATATTTGCAATTTCTAATATATTACTTTTTTTAAATATATATAGTTCGATTAAAATCTATTTAAAATATAAAACAAATTGATTTTAAAGATACATCTTTACTCTTAAAATGTTAAAATAAGAATAAAAAAAGGGTTTTTATGCCAAAGCATTTAATTGATACAGTTGATTTTACTATCAACGAAATAGAAAGTGTTTTTGAAAATGCAAAAAAATTTTTAAGTGATAAGCCACTTGATAATTTAATAAATAAAACTATAATTACAATATTTTTTGAAAATTCTACTAGAACTAGAAGTAGTTTTGAAGTAGCCTCAAAGCGACTTAAAGCAGAAGTTATAAATTTAGATGTATCTACAAGTTCAGCGAAAAAAGGTGAAACACTTTTTGATACTGCTGCAAATTTAGACAGTATGAATCCATCAGCTATTATTATAAGACATAAAGACTCAGGAGTCCCAAAACTTTTATCAAATTATGTTAATTGCTCAATTATAAATGCAGGTGATGGCTCACACGCACACCCAACTCAAGCACTTTTAGATTTATTTACTATTAAAGAGTATATTCCAAATTTAAAGGGTAAAAAAATTGCAATTGTAGGAGATATTAAGAGTAGTCGTGTAGCAAATTCAAATATTAAACTCTTAAGTAGATTTGGATTAGAAGTTATCTTAGTAGCACCACCACATTTTATGCCAAAAACAAATTTAAGAAGCACTTATTCACTTAATGATGTAATTGATGAGGTTGATATTATTATGAGTCTTAGAACTCAAACAGAGAGACACTCAACTCAAAGTTTTGCAAGTTTAAAAGATTATGCCAGTAACTATTGCATTACAAAAGAGTTAATAGGTGATAGAGATATAATTTTACTTCATCCAGGTCCAGTTCATAGAAATGTAGATATAGATGATGAGATGTTAGCTGATAATAGATGTAAAGTTTTAGAACAAGTTAAAAATGGAGTAGCCATAAGAATGGCTATTTTAAACTTATTAATAGGAAAATAGGTAATACTACTTATTTTCTTATTAAATCTCTTACAAAATGCTCATACATTAAAATATTAGTAGTATATGATTTTAAAATCATTGTCTCTATTTCAAATTTATTTTTTTTAGAAATATTTTTCATACTTTTAATAAATTTCTTTTGATTTAATGCAGATTTTTTATGAGCATTTGAGAGTGAAATTGCACAAAGAGTTATATAATCTTCTATATTATTTAAAAATTTTTCAATATTATCGCTATTATCAAAAAATTTTTCTATATCTAAGCTATATTTTGCGTTAAAAATAGATTTTATAATATAATTTTTACCTTCAAAATTAATTTCACTTAAATGTTTATCATAATCATTCATCATCTCTTTTTTTGCTGTTATATGAATTTTTGCATTAGAGTAATTTTTATAATCTTTTTTATATAGACTTTTAAATTTGCTAAAATGCTCAAGATATGATGGAAGTAGTTGCTCTTTTATCTCTAATAAAATTTCACTATTTTTCTCTTTGACTAACATATAAAATCTATTTAAATGTGAAGAGCCAACTCCTGCACTAACTCTTTTACAAATATCTATAATTTCATACTTATTTTTTAATTTTTTTAATAATTTCTCTTTAATAGTTTTATTTAACTCTATAATAGATTCATTTGAGTAATCAAAGATTCTTTTATTATTAACTATCTTAGTAAATTTATTAATTCTAGCTTTTTCATAATTAACATCTACTCTTTTTTGAACTTTTTGATAAATTTTTTTTAAAAACTTACTCTCATTAAAATCATATTTTATATAACTATTTTTTGTTACATATTTAAAGTAGTTATTTAAAAATTGCTCCATAACTTCTGTATCTTTATAAACTAACTCAATATCATCTCTCTTATTTAACTCATCAAAAAAGAATCCTATCGATACACAAAATCTAATTAAATCTAAAAATGGTGTTGCAATAAATGATTCATCAAAATCATTCACATCAAATCTAATATTTTTTGTTGAATTAGATGACTTATTTGAAAAACCTAAATTTCCGATATGAGAATCTCCTTGAATCCAACACAATAAATCTCTATTATTAAATATATTATGTGGCATTTTTGAGAGATGCTCAAAAAATAGATGTGAAGTTCCTCTAAAAAATGCAAATGCCGTGTCACTCATTAACTCTATCTTAATATTATCTTTTTCGATTTTATTAAACTCTAAAATTTTTTCTAAAACATTCATTTTTTTTCCTTTTAATTTTAAAATTAGAAAAAAGAGAAAACTATTTTATATGTCTTCTCTTTTTACCTGTATATAACTGTCTAGGTCTTGCTATTTTTGCTTCTCTATCTTTTTTAAGTTCAATCCATTGAGCAATCCAACCAATAGTTCTACCAATTACAAATATTGGTGTAAACATATCTTTTGGAATCTGAAGTGCCGTTAAAATAGTACCAGAGTAAAAATCGATATTTGGATATAAATTTCTCTTTATAAAATAGTCATCACTTAATGCTATCTCTTCAACTCTATCTGCTATTTTAGAAATTTTATCATCAATTTCAACTTTACCTTTTAACTCATCTCTTAATTTCTTTAAAACTTTTGCACGAGGGTCAAAATTTTTATAAACTCTATGTCCAAATCCCATTAATCTAAATGAGTCATTAGGGTCTTTTGCCTTTTTAATAAATTTTTCAACATTTTTAACATCACCTATCATCTCTAGTTGAGAAATTACAGACTCATTTGCTCCACCGTGAGCTCTCCCCCATAATGCTCCAATTCCTGCTGAAATTGCAGCGTAGGGATGAGCACCAGTTGAAGCAACAGCACGAACTGTCGAAGTTGAAGCATTTTGTTCGTGGTCAGCGTGAAGTGAAAAAATTGTATCTAATGCTCTCATTTCAACATCATCTATATTAGCTTTTCCATTTGGTTTTGCTCTCATCATATATAAAAAGTTTTTAGTAAAATATCTATCCATATCAGGATAAATTAGAGGAAGTCCGTGGGAGTGTCTATAACTATATGCCGCAATAGTTGGAATTTTAGCTACTATCTTATAAGCCATCTCTCTATATTCAGCTTCATTATCAATATCTAAATGCTCAAAATGAAATGAAGATAAAGCAGCTACTGTTGAAGTTAGTGTTGCCATAGGATGGGCATTATCTTGAAAAGCATTAAATAAATTTTTTAACCCCTCGTGTAGTAAATACTCACTCTTAATATAATCATTCATTTTATCATAACTATTTTTTTGAGGTAATTCTCCATTTAAAATAAGATAACAAACATCTAAATAGTTACTATTTTCAGCCAACTCCTCAATTGGATAACCACGATATAAAAGCTCACCCTTACCTCCATCAATAAAAGTAATATCAGAGCTACAACTTGCAGTAGCAGAAAAACCAGGATCATAAGTGAAAATTCCCATCTCTTTATAAAGTGTTCTAATATCCACTACATCAGCCCCCAAACTAGGTTCTAATATTGGAAACTCTACACTCTTCCCATTTCTATTATCAGTAAAAGTAATACTTTTCTTCATAACCATTCTCCTTTGTTTTTTAGATTGAATTTTTTATTAAAGTTTCTATTTCTAACTTATTTAAGCCTGTTACTTTAGATATTTTATTAATATCATCACCTAATGATATAAGAGTTTTAGCAATCTCTAACTGCTTATTTTTCTCTCCTTGTTCTAAACCTTGTTCTAAACCTTGTTCTAAACCTTGCTTTAATCCTTTACCAAATGATGTCTCTATTGCATTAATTTCATCATACTCTTTTAAAGTCATATACTCATAAATTTCTATATCTTTTTGACTCCATTTATATTGAGTTGCTATTAAAAAAGCCTCTTTAAACTCTTTTATATTTTCAAATTCTTTAGGTATTAAATCAAGTTTTTGAGTATGTTTTAAAAACCATATCCATTTTTCAGTAATAGTATTTAATTTGTCTATTTCATTTTTATTAATTTTAAACTTAGGTAATTCTATAAATGTAAATTCAAAATTATCTAATTCTTGTTTATTATTTTCTTGATTAATGATTAAATGTTTACTTAAATAGTGTTTACTTGCAAATATTTTAAAATTTACTATTCCAATAAAATAGACTTTTTTTAATGTAGAATAATCTTTTTTCTTATCTAATTGTTGAATATAAGCTTTTGAAGTATAATATAAACTTCTTTTTTGAAAATTATTTAAATCTTTTCTCTGCATTTCAACTATAAATGTCTCATTTTTCTCATTCATAGCTTTAATATCTAATATTGTCTCTTTTAATTCTTCTATTTTTGGTGCTTGATATGGATTTAAAATTTTTACATTTTTTATTTTATTATCATCTTTAAAATCTAAAATAGCATTTAAAAATGATATTAATATCTCTGTGTGATTCTCATCTCCAAATATTTTTTTAAATGCAATATCATTTTTTGGGTCTACAAATCTCATATAGTTATCCTCATATAATATATTAACTCAAAAAAATTGAGTTTTTTAGATAAAATTTTTTATTAAAGTTTCTATTTCTAACTTATTTAAGCCTGTTACTTTAGATATTTTATTAATATCATCACCTAATGATATAAGAGTTTTAGCAATCTCTAACTGCTTATTTTTCTCTCCTTGTTCTAAACCTTGTTCTAAACCTTGTTCTAAACCTTGCTTTAATCCTTTACCAAATGATGTCTCTATTGCATTAATTTCATCATACTCTTTTAAAGTCATATACTCATAAATTTCTATATCTTTTTGACTCCATTTATATTGAGTTGCTATTAAAAAAGCCTCTTTAAACTCTTTTATATTTTCAAATTCTTTAGGTATTAAATCAAGTTTTTGAGTATGTTTTAAAAACCATATCCATTTTTCAGTAATAGTATTTAATTTGTCTATTTCATTTTTATTAATTTTAAACTTAGGTAATTCTATAAATGTAAATTCAAAATTATCTAATTCTTGTTTATTATTTTCTTGATTAATGATTAAATGTTTACTTAAATAGTGTTTACTTGCAAATATTTTAAAATTTACTATTCCAATAAAATAGACTTTTTTTAATGTAGAATAATCTTTTTTCTTATCTAATTGTTGAATATAAGCTTTTGAAGTATAATATAAACTTCTTTTTTGAAAATTATTTAAATCTTTTCTCTGCATTTCAACTATAAATGTCTCATTTTTCTCATTCATAGCTTTAATATCTAATATTGTCTCTTTTAATTCTTCTATTTTTGGTGCTTGATATGGATTTAAAATTTTTACATTTTTTATTTTATTATCATCTTTAAAATCTAAAATAGCATTTAAAAATGATATTAATATCTCTGTGTGATTCTCATCTCCAAATATTTTTTTAAATGCAATATCATTTTTTGGGTCTACAAATCTCATTTAATTATCCTATTTTATTTTTTAGATTAAATTATCAATATATACATCTAAATTTTTATCTGAAAAATATGTGGTCAAATTGATATTATTTTTTTAATAATAATTAATTATATTTGTAAGTTTATTGATTTTTTATTAAAAAGTTAATGAAAAAATAGAGAAGAGAAAAAAAGGTAAAAAAATTATCTTTTAATTATCCCAAGGCATAGGAGGAACATTATCCATAATAATACCACTTCCACCTTCATCTTTATATCTCACTTTTTCTTCACCAACTGTTGTTGCAGTAAATTCATATGAAGCATTATATTTAGCATCTACCCAAATCCCCTCACCAGGTTTTAAACTTCTAAAATAATCATTCCTATCTCCAGGAATATAAGTATGCCACTTACCTAAATTTACATCAAATACCCAAACAGAATTTACAAATGAAACCATAGCCATTTTACTACTATTTGTAATATCTACACCAAACATATCATCTAATGAATAACGAGAATATCCTGGAATTGAAACTAAATTCCAACCAGGTGTTAAACCCAATGTCATTGTCGTAGAAGTACCAGTACCAGTAAATGAAACTCCAATTTGTATGTCTACATTAATACCCAAAGGAATTGAAGGAGGATAATTACTAGTATCTCCTAATAATAAAGAACTTCCAAACAAACTTATAGCCGTAGCTAAACTTAAAACTTTTTTCATAAAATCTCCTTTTTATTTTATTGAAATTTAAAATGGTGTTGGAAATGGAAGATTTAAATTATCTTTAACTAAACCTTCTTTATAAGTAAAATTTTCATTTCCATTAACACTAATATCAAATTTATAAGTAAAATTAAATTCATTATATATCCATAATCCCATTTGAGGAGTAATAATAAATCTATCATTATCTTGATTTCCTGGAGTGTATTCATTCCATTCTTGTGTCACAATATTATATGAAAAAACTTTAGATATTGCATTCTTTTTTGACATATTTGTATCTTTATTTAAAATAATGCTAAATAACTTATCTGCTTCATAATTATTGTAACCTGGAATTGAAACTAAATTCCACTTTGGTCTTAACTCTAATGAATTAGACTTTATTATATTTAAATCAACTACTGTATCAACTACTGTATCAACTACTGTATCAACTACTGTATCAACTACTGTATTAAAAATATCATTTGTTTCTAATTCATAATATCCATCGGAACTACTTCTTATATTTAATAAATATGTTCCATCTGTATTTATTAGATTAGCAATATTTACACTTTCATTCGTATAAAGACTAACACTTTTCATATCATCAGAATAATTATCTTTACTATTTCGCTTAAATAATGTAATTGATAAATAATCATCATTCAAATAAGGTATTAAATTTAAATAATGATTATTTTTTGTACTATTTTTAAAATAATACCAATTTGACATATCTTTATTTATCGTAAATTTGCCACTGATTATTTTTTTTGCAGTGTATGAACTATGGTTATAACTATTTATAGAATTGGAAATACCTATATTAAAAAATGCACTATATATTCCAACATTATAGCTACCTGAACTACTATCTAAACTTAGATAATAATAGCCATTAGATTTTGCTTTGTAATTAAGTGTAGTTAAATCACCATAAGAGCCTTCATTTTTTAAATATGTTTTTGTATAACCCTCCTTGTATAATTTTATTTTTGTATAGTCACTACTATTATCTAAATTTGGTTTCACTGTTATTGTTACCCCATCATTAGCTTCTAAATAAAATTTACTCAATATAGTTCCACCATTAGAATTTGTTAAATTAACCTTTTTATCCATAGTTATTTCATTTACTACAACTCTATGTTGAATTACAGATTCTTTTAACTTAACCTCACTACTTATATCTGCTATTAAGTGTGTGCTGAAAATTATAAAAAGTAAAGCTTTTTTCATTTTTCCTTTCACTCCTATTCTTGATTGTTTATTAGATTTTAACAAAAAGATTATATTATCCTTTATATTAATAAATAATTAACTCATAATTAAATGTTTATTAATTTTGTTATTCTTTTATTAAAAGTTACAAAAATATAACTTAGTATATATTTTAAGTTATTATAAAAAAGATATATGATTATTTTTTAATCATTAAATAGCTATTAAAATAACTAAAAAAAGTTATACTCTCAACTGAAAAAATAAAACAAAGGAGTTTTAGATGGAAAATTTTGCTGATGTAAAATATGTATTAGATAGTTTTCTACTTGTAATGATGGCTATCTTAGTTATGTGGATGGCTGCTGGGTTTGCAATGTTAGAAGCTGGTCTTACAAGAACTAAAAATAATGTTGTAATTTTAACCAAAAATATTATGTTGTACTCAATTGCTTGTGTAATGTACTACTTTATAGGTTATAATTTAATGTATGGTGATGGTAATGATTTCATCGGTAGTGGTTTAATGTTAAGCGGTATTGCTTATGATGACCATTCTGTTATGAGTGACTTTTTCTTTCAAGTTGTTTTTGTTGCAACTGCTTCAAGTGTAATTAGTGGAGTTGTGGCTGAAAGAATGAAGTTATGGCCATTTTTACTATTTGTTGTAGTACTTTCAGGTGTTATTTATCCAATTCAAGGACACTGGTCTTGGGGTGGAAGTGAACTTGGTGGTTTACTTGCAGGTTTTAGTGATTTTGCTGGTTCAACTATTGTACACTCTGTTGGTGGATGGGCTGCACTTGCTGGTGTTTTAATACTAGGTGCTAGAAAAGGAAAATACTCAAGAGATGGAAAAATAAGACCAATTCAAGGCTCAAGTTTACCACTTGCAACACTAGGAACATTTATCTTATGGATGGGATGGTTTGGATTTAATGGTGGAAGTCAATTAGCAATGGGTAGCAAAGGTGATATTGACGCAATTGCATTAGTTATAGCTGATACAAATATGGCTGCTGCTGCTGGGGCAATTATAGCTGCGATATTAACTCATATAATTTATAAAAAAGTTGATTTAACTATGGTTTTAAATGGTGCATTAGCTGGGCTTGTTTCAGTTACGGCAGGACCTGATAATGGAATGATAGCTGCATTTATTGTTGGTACAGTTGGTGGTGCGATAGTTGTATTTGCAGTTCCATTTTTTGATAAATTAAAAATTGATGATCCAGTTGGAGCTTTAAGTGTGCATTTAGTAGCTGGTATATGGGGAACACTTGCTGTTGCAATTTTCAATCCAGAAGTTACGTTTTTAGCACAAATTAAAGGAATTGTAGTAATTGGTCTTTTTGTATTCATAAGTTCATTTATTGTATGGTATATTTTAGATAAAATTATGGGGCTAAGAGTTAGTGAAGTTGAAGAGTATGACGGTGAAGATTTACACGAAACTGGACTTGAAGCATATCCTGAATTTTCAAGACAGACAAAGTAAGGAAATTTAAATGAAAAAAATAGAAGCTATTATCAAGCCATTTAAGCTTGAAGATGTAAAAGATGCCTTAGTAGAGATTGGCATTCACGGGATGACTGTAACTGATGTTAAAGGTTACGGAAGACAGCAAGGACATACAGAATTGTATAGAGGAGCTGAATATGTGGTTGATTTTTTACCTAAAGTAAAAGTTGAAGTTACAGTTTCTGAAGCAGAACTTGATAAAGTTGTTGAAGTTATTGTGAAAACTGCTAAAACTGGAAAAATTGGTGATGGTAAAATTTTCGTATCATCAATTGAAAAAGCTATTAGAATTAGAACTGGCGAGGTTGATGAAGAGGCACTTTAGTCTCTTTTAAACTTCTTCATTTTTAACTACTCTTTAATCATTTAAAAACATCATTTAAGCTTTTTTATGACATATTAAATCAAATAAAATATTTTAGGAATTAATATGGAAAATTGCATTTTCGGAGTTCACTCTCATAGACCTTTAATTAAAGATTCACATCATAATCACTCACATAAAGATGGAGAAACTCACTCTCACGACTTTAGAACTTTAGATAAAAAGCTTTTAAAGATAGCATTAGCTATTACTTTTATTACAATGATAATAGAGTTAATTGCAGGTATATTTGCAAATTCACTGGCACTAATTTCAGATGCAATTCATATGTTTACTCACTCTTTTGCCTTAGCTATTAGCTTGATTGCTATAATTTTAGCCTCAAAACCAGCACCACTACAAAAAACATTTGGATATTATAGAATTGAAATAGTAGCTGCTTTTATAAATGGTTTAACAATTGCACTTAGTGTAATTTGGATTATCTATGAAGCCATTGAGAGATTTATAAATCCTGAAGTAATTGATATGAAAATAACTATTATAACAGCGATTATAGGATTAATTGTAAATATAGTAACGGGTATTATTTTAATGCAAGGTGATAAAGATAATATTAATTTAAAATCAGCCTTTTTGCATATGTTAGCTGATGCACTCTCTTCAGTTGCAATAGTAATTGGAGCAATTATTGTACTTTTTACAAACTGGTATATTATAGACACTATATTAGCACTATTAGTAGCGTTAATTATTGCTAAATGGTCATATACACTACTTAGAGATTCAATTAATATTTTATTAGAGACTTCTCCAATAGATATAGATATCGTTAAAAAATTTTTAGAAGAGAATGAAAAAATTATTGAAGCACACGATATTCATATTTGGGAAATTACAAATAATATGTATAATTTAACTACTCATATTAAATTAAAATCAGATTCATTAGATGAATATCATAAATTGATAAAAGAGTTAAATCATAAATTAGAGCATAAATTTTCTATAATTCATACTACTTTTCAACCAGAGTGGGATTAAGATTAAGTTCTAAAATATTTTCAAATGACTCTTTTACATCTTCAATATGAGTAATTACAAATATTTGAGAATACTCTTTTAGGAGATTATTTAAAATTTCTATTATCTCCTCTCTTCTAATCTCATCTTGTGAGCCAAAAATTTCATCAAATGCTAAAATAGAGATTTTTTTATCTGAATTTATATAATTTGAAACTTTTGAAATAGCAACTCTAAGTGCAAAATTTGCTAAATCAATTTCACCACCAGAGTATCTCTCTATTGGATATTCATCTTTTTCATCTTCAATAAAAAAGTTAAAATCATTATCAACTCTTAAATTTTGATATAAATTTTTTGTAGCAAATGAGAATATTTTACTAGCCTCTTGACTAATTTTTGGTGAAACAGTTGAATTTATCTCAACTTTAAAACTTTTAATTGCTTCTATTATTTTTTTATAATCATCTAAGTTTTGCTCTTTTTGTTTTATATTATCTTTTAGTTTATTATTATTATTTAACTTATCTTCAAATATCTCTTTTTTAACTCTATTTTTATTCAATTCATCTTTAATTAAAGAGTTTTCTTTTAATAATTTATCTCTCTCTTCTTGTTTTTTTTCTAAATCTGTCAATATTTTTTTATGTAAATCCTCATCATAAACACTCTCTTCTAACTCTATTTTTTTTGACTCTAATAGACTTAAATTTATCACTTTCTCACTTTTTAATTTTAAAATATTATCTTTTAATTTTGGTATCTTTTTAATTAACTCTGAAATTTTTAACATATTTTCATATTTTGGTTTTAACTCATTTAACTTTTCTTGAGTCTCTTTTAAATTTAAATTTTCAATATTTTGATTATGTATTAAAATTTTATCATTTAATGAATCTATAATATCATTAAAATTTGGCAATATTTGCTCACAAGTTGGACAAGTAGAATTTTTTCCTAATTTTTTTAAACCTACTATTTGTCTAGTTAGAGTTTTAATATTTCCCTCTTCTTCTGAAACTTTTTTTATCAACTCATCTCTTAAATTTTGAGTTTTATTAAATTCATCTCTAATAGATAAATTTAATTCACTCTTTTTAAAATTTAACTCTTTTAACTCTAACTCTTTTTCATTTAAATTAAATTTTATATTATCTAACTTCTCTTTTAAAATATTAATTTCATATTTTAGTGAATTTAATTTCTCTCTATATTCATTTAATTTTTTAACTTCTTCACTTAAATTTTTAATATCTTCTGTAAAATCTAATTTATTATCTTCTAAATTTTGTAATTTTTTATTTAACTCTTTTAACTCTTTTAGTAAAAATTTTAAATCTCTATTAATTTGAATCTCATCTATTAAATAACTCTTTAACTCTTCTATTTGTGTCTGTAATACTCTTTTTTTAGTTGAATTTTTTAACTCTTTTTCTATGTAATCTAATTTTTCAAATCCTAGTAATTTTCTAATAATTTTTTTTCTCTCATCGACATTCATATTACTTAAGGAACTTAACTCTTTTTGAGTTGTAAAAACTGTATTTAAAAATGCCTCTTTAGACATTCCCAAAAGATTTGAGATATATCTATTTACTGAAGTTGTTTTAGATTCTATTAATTTACTGTTTTTGTAGATTTTAGCATCAGCTAGAAGTCTTTTACCACTATATATTCTCACTATTTTATAGATAAATTTTTCAAAAATAAACTCTAATTCAATTTCAACCTTGGCAGAAGAATTTGCGTTAGAACTTAATAAAAACTCTTTTTTAGCCAACCCATAAAACGCTGTGAGTATCGCTTCAAAAATGCTTGATTTACCTGAACCATTTCTGCCAATAATTGCAATTAAACCCTCATTAAACTCAAAATATTTATCTATATATATTTTAAAATTTTTGAGTTTCAGACTTTTTAGAAACATTTAAATATTTTATTCTTGAACTTCTGAATCTATCTCTGACTCTTCATCTTTCTCTTTAAAGCATTTTGCAATTGATACAACTTTATCATCAGAGGCGTTAATTATTTTTACACCACTTGTATTTCTGCTAGCTTTTCTAATTGAATCAGTTTCAACTCTAATCATCTTACCTTTTGCACTAAGTGCCATTAAATCATTATGTGCATCTATACTCACAATTCCTATTAAATCACCAGTTTTATTTGTAAGCTTCATTGCAATTGAGCCACTTCCTGCTCTACTTTGTAATCTAAATTCACCAGCCGTAGTTCGTTTCCCAATTCCTCGCTCACTTACAGTTAAAACCTCATCTTCATCACTTGAAATTGTAATTGCTCCAATTACTTCATCAGTTTCATTTTTACTTTTAAATTTAATTCCACGAACACCTTTTGCGTTTCTTCCTATCTCTCGTAAATTAACATCATTAATTGTAAATTTAATTCCCATACCACTTTTTGTTGCAATAAATACCTCTTTTGAGTTTTCATCTAAAATATTAGCTGTAACTAACTCATCATTATCATCTAATACAATAGCCCTTACTCCATTTTTTCTAATATTTGAAAAATTACTTAAGTTTGTTCTCTTAACAGTTCCATTTTTAGTAAAAAATACAAGAGATTTACTCTCGGCAAAATCTGTTGTAGCGATTACTGCTCTAATTGATTCATCTTCATCTAAATTGATTAAATTAACAATAGCTTTTCCTTTTGCTACTCTTCCAGCTTCAGGTATTTTGTAAACTTCAAGCCAATATAATTGACCTTTATTTGTCACAAACATTAAAGTATCGTGGCTATTTACTGTAAAGAAATCTTTAATAAAATCATCTTCATAAGTAGTTAAAGCAGTTTTGCCTTTTCCACCTCTATTTTGTTTCTCATAAGTTTTGCTAGGAACTCTTTTGATGTAACCTTTGTGAGTCATTGTAACTACAACTTCCTCTTTTATAATTAAATCTTTTACATCAATTTCGTCATAATCATCTTCAATTTCTGTATTTCTTTTAGAAGAAAATTTCTCTCTAATTTCTATTAACTCCTCTTTGATAATGACTTTTAATCTATCTTCACTTTTTAAAATTTCATTAAGTCTTTCCATCTCTTTTAAAAGTGCATTATATTCATTCTCTATCTTTTCAATTTCAAGTGAAGTTAATCTATTTAATTTCATATCAAGAATCGCACTAGCTTGAATTTCGCTCAAATTAAATTTATCACTTAAATTCTCTTTTGCCATCTGTGTGTTTGAACTAGCTTTTATAACTTTAACAATATCATCAATATTCTCTAGGGCAATTTTTAAACCCTCTAAAATATGAGCTCTACTTTCAGCTTTTTGAAGTTCATAAATAGTTCTTCTAATAATTACAGTTTTTCTATGTTTGATAAATATATTTAAAAGCTCTTTTAAATTAAATAGTTTTGGCTCTTTATTATCTATCGCAATTAACATAATTCCGAAAGTTACTTGTAGATTTGTAGATTTAAATAGATGATTTAATACAACTTCGCTCATCACATCTTTTTTAAGCTCAATTACAACTCTAATCCCATCTCTATCACTCTCATCTCTAATTTCGCTAATTCCTTCAACTTGTTTATCTCTTACTAAATATACAATTTGCTCAATTAACCTTGATTTATTTACTTGATATGGAAGTTCGTCAATTACAATTACTTCTCTATTTCCACTAGGTTTAGTCTCTATATGAGTTTTAGCTCTAACTTTAATTCTACCTTTTCCAGTAGTATATGCTTGAATTATTCCAGCTTTTCCAAAAATTATCCCTTTAGTAGGAAAATCTGGTCCTTTGATAAATTCCATTATCTCATTTAAAGAGGTATCAGGATTATCAATCATAATCATTAAAGCATCAATTAATTCATTTAAATTATGTGGTGGAATATTTGTTGCCATTCCAACTGCAATACCACTACTTCCATTTAAAAGCAGATTAGGAACACGACTAGGTAGAACATCAGGTTCTCTCATACTATCATCATAATTTGGTACAAAATCGACTGTGTCTCTATCTATATCTCTTAAAATCTCTTCAGAAATTGCCGTCATTCTAGCTTCTGTATATCTTTGAGCAGCAGCATTATCTCCATCAATTGACCCAAAGTTTCCTTGTCCATCAACAAGTGGAACTCTCATTGAAAAATCTTGTGCTAACCTTACAAGTGCATCATAAACAGCATTATCTCCGTGTGGGTGGTATTTACCAATTACATCCCCAACAATTCTAGCACACTTTTTATAGGCTGAACGGTGAGTTAAACTAAGATCATTCATAGCATAAAGTATTCTTCTATGAACTGGTTTTAATCCATCTCTCGCGTCAGGTAAAGCTCTACCGATGATAACACTCATAGAGTAATCGAGATAGCTACTTTTTAGAGTAGTTTCAATATCTATATTTTGAATATCTTCTTCAATCAAATTGTTTTCATTCATCCAAATTTATCCTCAAGTTTTTGCTTTTATTTTACTATATATATACTAAAAATCTAATATAGCGTTAATTTTTACTTTTTCATAAATTTAATTATGTGTTTTGTTTTTTAATATATATAATAACTCTGTTATAAATTTTTTATTTTTATTTTTACCATTATTGTTACTTTTAAATCTCAAATAATTATATTCCTCAATTTTTACACTTCCATATCTTTGCATAATTTGTAAAATATCTTCTTTAGGCATTATTCCTTCATTGTTATAACTTAATAAAATATATTTATAATTATTAGATTTAAGAATTAATTCTAAATCATTTAATGCTTTTTCTTTATTGCAAAAATTTGATTTTTGATTATCATAATTTCTCATTCCTGTAATACCTTTAATTTCAGGATTATCATATTTTGCAATAGTTTCTAACAAATGATAATTTGGTGCATATTGTCTTTGATTGTATGGTGGGTCAAGATATATTATGTCATATTTAAATTTTTGCAATAATTCTAAACTAGAAGTATTAAAAACAAAATGATTTTTAGTATTTTTATATATCTTAATTGGTTTTAATAAGAAAGGTTTTAATGCTCTTTTATCCCAACCTTTTTTAAAAGCAGCAAATACACCTAAAATATTTGCAAAAAATGGAACACTTTCAATTAAACAAGCTAATAATATAAAATATTCATTATCATCTATTAATTTATTTATTTTCCACTCTTCTATTTTTATACGAATAGCATCTATTTTTTTGGCATTATCATCTATAAAGTACATTCTAGGTTGTAATAACTGTTTTGTACCACTAGGAGCATAATTATTATAAATAAATCCATCTATTAATGCTAATTGATTTAAAAACTCTATTATTAATTCATAATTATTTGCTATTAATAAATTTGATTTAATTTTTATATTTGATATTAGTTTTTGAAATTGAGGAGTTTCATTATTTACTAAATATGCTCTTTGTAATACATAGCTAAAATATAATAAATCAGATGATACTATTTGATAATTTTTTTCTTTAAAAAATTTACCAACATTTGATGTTCCAGAAAAAAAATCAAAAAAGATTTCCCCGTTAATATTGTTAGATTTTATTGTTGAATATATCCAATCAACTAATCTTTCTTTATTACCTATAAATCTCAAATTAGTTCCAATAATCAAAAATATTATCAAATGATTTTTGAAATAATTTAGGTGCTGTTAAGCTAATTAATATTTTACCTTGAGTATTTAAAATAAAACTAATTTTCCCAATAGGTCTGTTATTATCTTCACTACCATACAAAACAACTGTACGATTTATTTCAAACTTAGGATAGTATTTTGTTATATAATGTTTTTCAAAAGCGTCAAAGCCCTCTAATTGTTTAATTCCTGCTTTTGCATTTTTATACATTTCTCCTTCAATATTGATAATTAAATCTTCAGAATTATCTATTAATACTAAATCAGGAAGATTAATAATTTGAGTTTTATCTCCACCCTTATATTTATCTCTATCAGTATATTTTTCAATTGTTAATTTTTTACCATCTTTTGTTAAAAAATATCCTCTTTCACAACCAGCGTGATTGTGATATATTGTAAAACCTTGAGAAAATTCATCTACTACAATATCTAAAAAAATTGTACTAATTTTTTCACCATTAATTTCATAATACCAATATTGATTTTTGGGTTTAGCTATTGGTATATTTAAATTTTCAAGTTTTATATTTAATTTATTTGCAATTTGAATAAATTTATTATTTTTACCTACACTTTGTTGGTTCGGTAAATTATGTTGCGTAATGATAATATCTTTGTTCCAACCCAACTTTCTAAGACAATTTGAAATAATTGTAGTCATTCCTATACTTGGGTCACTTCCTAATTTACCACTTTTCTCTAATCGTGCACTTATTTCAATAGAATTATTTTTTTTTGTTAGTCTAACTGTAACACCATTTCTAGTTTTAGGCATACTATTTTTTAAATCTATTAACTCATCAATTGTTTTAAAAGCATTATATTTTTCATTATTAATTCCTTTTTTACCCAAAATTTCAACACCTAATGTCTTTAACATTTTTGTACCAAAAATATATGTTAATGTTGCTTCTTTTTTTTGCTCTATTTGTAAATTATATAACATTATTTTCGATATGTTTGGATAGAAAAAATCTACATATACAAATTTAGAACACCGTTGATATACTCCTGTATTTCTACTCTCTTTGTCATCAGTTTTAGTCTCTTCAATTGCATATATTGGTATATCATTTTGGTTTGGCTCATTAATACTTTCAAAAACTAAATAATCTACAAAGCTAGATGTTCCACTTATTATTTTCAAATAAATATTTAAAATTTTAGGTGTTTTAATTCCTGTTATTTCATAAGTAAAAGAAAACTCATCTTTATTTAAAATTGGTATTATTCTAATATTATCAATGAAACTTGCAATTTTATTATCTGTTAAATATTTGTTAAAAATTACTTCTATAACCTCTTTTTTTGGTCTTTCTTCTGTTAAAATCCATAAGTTTTTAAACATAATGTTTTTCTCTTTTTTTAGTATTTGGAGTATAATTTGTAATAAGAACTTCAATACTTGCATTCTTATCTCTTATTTTTGTTTGATAATTTGAATTTGAATAGTTTTTATCTAAAAAATTTATTTTATAATTTTGTTTTTTTAACCAATTTTTTAATATTAAATTTTCTTTACCTTTATGTTGTATAACATTTGAAAGTGCAAATTTTATATTCTTATTATCTAAATTATCTAAAATATCTAATAATTTAAATTCTTCGTTTTCACTCCAACCTTTAAAACCTCTTTTCCCATCATTATAAGAACCTGTTGTAATTAAATATGGAGGGTCACAATAAACAAAATCATCTTTACTTAATATTGAAAAATCAAAATTTTCAAAACTAAAGGTTAAAAATTCACTCTCTTTTTCTTTTAATTTCATAATAAAATTTATTAAATTATGTTTCATAGTATCATTAAAACTACTTCTATTTCGTCCAAATGGAGTATTAAATTTATGACTATTATTAAATCTAATTTGATAATTAAAAGAATAAGCAATTAATACAAATAAATCTAATTTAATTTTAGTTTGATTATAAAAATCACGAAATTTTTTATATCCTTGTTCATTTGTTTTTGATAACTCAAACTCTTTTATTCTATTTTCAATATGATTAACAGTATTTTTAACACTATTACTTTGAAATATTTGAAACATTTCAATTAAATATATTAAATTATCATTAAATATTATTCTATTAGCTTCTATATTAATGCCCACATTACAACCACCTGCAAATAAATCAACGAATGTATTGATTTTTATTGGAAATAATGGTGTAATTTGATTTAATAATTTATGTTTTCCACCTATATAGTTTAAAGGTGATTTTATATTTTTATTTTTTATAGCTGTCATTTTTTAAAACTCTTGAAGCATAAATTCATAAATATTAAATTTTTTAGTTTGTGATTTATTTAATATTTCGTATCCTCTTTGGATATGATACTCTAATCTTTTTTCAAACTCTCTAACAGTTTTTAACTCCATCTCATCATAAGATTCTATCATTTTATGATAGTAGTTTGTAAAATTTTCATTTTCTTTATGCTCACCTGTTAATTGTTTAAGTTGATATTCACTCCCATTAAAATCACTATTTAATTCAATTTGAAATTTTTTATGTTTAATGGATAGTGAAATATTTATCATAAATCTAAGTCCTATCCATTTTGGTTCTTTTGGATTTAATTTTAAAAGTTTAAAAAGAGGAGTTATATAACTCTCTATCTCTTGTGTTGTTTTAACTGCCATACTTCACCTCTGTACCAAACATATTTTTTGCTAAATGATATTCTTTAAAATTTAAATTTTTTGTTTTAATATAGTCAAATTCACTACTTGTCATAAGTAGGGTTAAATTTTCAAATTTCATATATGAATCATTTAATATAAAATCTCTGTTTTCATTTGAGAGCCTTCCAAATGGTGTATCTATAAGCATAAAATCACTAAAATTTTTAAACTCTAATACACTATTTATAATTAAAAAGCTAAGTATCTGTTTTTGTCCAGCTGAAATAAGTGATAGATTCAATGTACTCTCTTTTTTATCAAGTAAAATAATATTAAAATCTTCATTTAAAAATATTTTGCTTATATGATGATATTTTGCTAAAAATGGTTTTAAATTAATTGCAAATATTTTATTAAAATCCTCTAAATTCTGTTTTAACTTTAAAATATAAATTTTATCTGCACCTTTTGAGATATTAAATAACTCTTCATAACTCTTAATATTTGCAAATTTTTCTCTCTTATTTATAAATTCAATTCTAAGTTTAGCTTCTACTTCTTTATTTTCTAAATTTAAAGTTTCTAATTTTTTTTCACTATCTATTAAATTAAACTCTAAAATTTCTCTATTTTTTAACTTTTCTGTTTGAGTTTTTTCTAACTCATTTAATATCTCATCAGTAGATTTTTTTCTAACATTTTTTAATTTTTCTTCAATATTTTCAATTTCTATATTAACTCTTTTGATATTTTCTAAAATATCTTTAAAATCATCTTTTGAGTATTTTAAATTTAAATCTAAAATAGAATTAGCAAATATATTATAAAACTCTCTTAAAAGCTCCTCTTCACTCATATCAGTTTTAATCATTTCATAAAATGATGTAAACTTGTTTTTAAATTCATTTTCACTTTTTATCTCTATAAAATTAATATTTTTATTCTCTATATTTTTTAGCAACATATTATTTAAAATAAGAGGCATTTGATAAAGATTTATCTCTCTAAATTTTTTTAAATACTCCTCTAACTCTTCATTTTTAATATTTAATTTCTCTTTTAAATTTGCAATAGCTTTACTATGAGTTTTTACCTTTAACTCTAAATTTTTTAACTCTAAATTTAATTTTTTTAATTCTAAATTATCGTTTTCTATTTTTAACTTTAAGCTTTCTATCTCTTTTAAAATAGTTTCGCTTTTAGATTCCAAGCCTTGAAACTCTTGAAGTTCAATACTCTCTATATCTTTTAATAATTTTTTTGCAACTCTTAAACAATCACTTTTCATATTTGCAAATATATCTAAATCAAAAATATGCTCAAAGAGTTTTTTCAGATGAGATTTTTTTGAAATTATTAAATTTTTTTCCACTTCACCATCAAAAAATATAAAATCAATTATCTCTAATGGAAATTTCTCTTTTATAAACTCTTCTGCTTCAAAATCCTCTAAAACCTCATCTTCTAATTTAATCTCTACTCTCTCAATATTCTCTTTAAAATCCCACTCTCTTTTGATTTTAAACTCTTCAAAATCTACCTCTATATAACAATTTTTTTCACTACTTTCACTATTTAAAATAGAGTTTTTATCGATATCTTTTTTACCTAAAGCTAATTTTATACTATTTAAAATAGCAGTTTTTCCAAACCCATTTTCACCAATTATAAAAGTAAATTTATCAAATTTTATACTATGTATACCATAATATGAAAATATATCTTTTAACAATAACTCTTTAATTCTCAATAAATAATCCCTTAGAATAATTTTTAACTCTACTCTCTATATCTTGAAGTATTCCAACTCTATTTGATAAGTTTTTTCTATTTACTTCTATCTCATAGATTCTCTTAAATAACTCTTTTGAAAAATCAATATTTAACTCACTTAAAATATTCTCTATTTCACTATTTTCAACAGATTTATTTTTTAATCTTTTATATTTTTTAGCTAACTTTAGAGCTGAATTTTCTATATCACCATCTCTATCCCAATTCTTTTGAATTAACTCTAACTCTATATCTGAAATTAATTCTATATCTCTATTTTTAAATTCACTCATTTTTTCTATTATAAAAATATCTTCTAATAACTCTTCTCTAGTAGCGAGTGTGAAATCTCCTAAACCTCTTTGTGAGTTTTTTCGTCTACTATTTCGTTTATCTTCTCTATTTCTATATTTTAATAACTTCTCTCTATAATCCCACAGAGGTAACATCCACTCTTCACCACTTTTAATCATTCCATCCATAGATTTATCTTTATCGACAACAGTACAAGTCCAACAACCAAAACGAGTTTTTCCACAACTAGGCGACTCTGGATTTAACGCGATATTACAATCAGCCTCACTACTTCCTTTATCATATAGACTCATCATTAATTTATGATTTCCCCAAAGAGTTTCACATTCAGTTAAAAATGTCCAAACCTCTGCATTACTCCAATCTTTTATGGGAGATAAAACATAAGCGTTAGGAATTTGGTCGTGAGGTGATAAACCCTTATAATTTAAATCTCTACTTTTAATAGAGATAGCACGACTAATAGACTCATCAATTCTAACGCCAAGTAGCATTAATATAGATTGATGTTTATCTACTAATTGACTTAAAAAATCCGTAGTAGGTTTAATTTTTAATCTATCAGTACACCATCTAAACCACTTATTTGGAGCAGGATAACCTCTACCTATCATTAAAGTAAAGAAAGAATCTTCCTCTTTTGGTTTAATTAAATGTGTTGTAACTCTTAAATTCTCTTGTTTACAATATTGATTAATTTTATTTAGAGTATTGTTTAAATACTCTTCAATAATTGGCATTTCCACCAAAGTATCAGAAGAGACAATATAAGTATCTTTTATTATTTTATTCTCTTTTTTTAACTCTTGTAAAACTTCCATTGTAAGCTGTAAAACTGTTGTGCTATCTTTTCCACCACTAAAAGTCACTACTAATGGACGAGAGTCTGCTAAGTAGTGATTTTTAATTAATTGTTTTGTTTGTTGTGATTTATTCATAAATACCTTTTTTATTCAAAATAATTAATAAGCATATTCTTCTCTATAACAACATATTCAGCTAATTTAGCTAAAGATTCACTTCTATTCTCAATATACTCTTTTCCCCAAACAGAATTATCATTTAAAGGTTTAAAATCATATTTTGATTGAAAATTATTAAATTTTGTTTTTCTTGTTTTATTATTTTGATTTTCTTTTATAGACCTTGTAATATAAATATTTTGATTTTCTAATAAACATTTTACTTTTTCGTGAAAACACTTATTTCCACAGCTAGAATTACCAGACTGGTGTATTACTGTCAAGTTACCTATTTTATTAGTATAAAGTTGTATATTATCATTATTTATACTAGAGTATGTACAGTTTTTATTTGGATTTTGTGACATTAAATGTTCTATTGTTAAAGTATTTATACCTATTTTTGTACCATCTAAATGATAATTTAAAATACTAAACAAAAATTTCGTTATTTTTTTATGTTTATTATAAAAGTCATTGTTTACTATACTTTGATAAAATTCCTGTTTTTTATTATGAATTAATTCATTGATTTTATTTTTAAATCTATCTAAAATTTTATTTTCATCTAATAATTTGTCTTCTGTTAGTAATTTAGATAATTTTGGAACTTCTTGACTTATTCCTCTAGGATTTCCAGTTAAAATAAAAGTTAGCCCAAATCTTACAACAATGGCTAAAATTTCTTTTATATTCTTTTCATAAATTTGTTCACCTAAAACTTTATATGTAGCTAAAATAATTATATAACCTAATTTAAAATTCATAGCATTTAAATATTTTGAAATAAAACTATTATTTCTTAACTCTTTATATTTTGTTGCTATAGTAATTAAATCATCAAGAAGTTCCATAGATAAATTAAAATTTTCTGTCTTTAATTTTTTTAAATTATAAAAGATGCTTTTATTTTTTATATCTATCCCATTAATTACTATATAGTTTTCAAGAAACTCTCTAGGTTTAATCTTAGATTTAATATTTATTTCAGATACAATATTTAAAAATATTTCCCATTTTTCTGATATTTGTTTATATTCAGTTTCATTAGAATTTTTAAATATATAATTTTTTAGTAAATCTTCGGGTTCTAATGCGATTCCACTATCATTTAATTTTTCAAATACTAAAAATCCTGTATCAATATCATTTGTTTTTGTAACAACAATTTTAGTTTTATCAAATAAATGGTCTATGAAATTTATAAGATGGTCACTATCAGTACTATCAATCTGTTTTACTTTATCAATAAGTTTTTTTGTAATTGAAATTAATTTATTTTTATATTCTTCTTGTATATTGGTAAATTTATTTAATTTATCTTTTTCATTTTTCCATTCAAAGTTTATTAATATTTTTAATATTTGAACAAATAACTCATTTAAAGAATCCATTCTTTCTATTTTTACTTTTTCTATTACTTTTCTATCTTTTGTAGTTTTTTTAAAAATAATTAATTCTGATAATTCTTTAGCTTTTTGTTTCCTATATTCTAATAAATCATTTTTATAGTTATTCTCATTTAATTCTAAAACATATACTATCGTTGCTGTTAAAATTGCTAAAGTAGTAAGTCTTTGTTGTCCATCAATTACTTCTAAACAATCTGTTTTATTATTTTCTATTGTCTCTCTTGATAATACAATACCTCCTATAAAATATTCTTTATCATCATTTAAACTTTCTACTAAATCTTCTACTAATTTTTCAACATTTTCATCATTCCAAACATATCTTCTTTGATAATGTGGTATAGAGTATGTCTTCCCCTTATCTACATCATCATATTCATTTTTAAGTAACATACTTATACTAAGCAAATTTGAACTAAAATTAGACATAATAAAAAACCTTTATATCATTTTAAATTTATAAAAAAACATTATATTTAAAATTCAATTCACATTAATTTAAATACTTGGCTTACCCACTCAATCTCTCTGCTCAAAGCGTCACTATTATTAATTAATTTAACTTCTCTAAACTCAAACTTTTCAAAACTCTCTCTCATAAATTCAATACTTAAATTTTCAAAAAATCTTTCATCATTTTTTCTTTTACCTATAGAATAACTAATTATAACTACTCCACCATTTTTTAAATATTTTTTTATATTTTTAATAGATTCTTGAATTTCTGATTTACTTAAGTGCATAAAAACAGCTATAGAGATAATTACATCAAATTTAAAATTTAGATTTAATTTTAGATTTGGAAGTGTAGCAAAATATACCCTATTTTTAAAATAAATTTCTTTTTCTAAATTTTCAATAAAGCCTTCACAACTTTCTACTCCGAAAACTTTTGCACTTAAATTTTTAATATATTTTAAATCTCTACCACTGCCAAATCCAATATCTAAAACTTTGTTACTTTTTTTTATATATTCATCAAAAAGTTTATTTAATATTTTAATATCGGCATTATTATACATTTTAATTAAATTTTTGTAATTTTTTTCATAAAATTTAGTTATATTATTTTTCAATTTTAACCACTTTGCATAATTTTTTTTTTAATTTTAACAAAATATTTTCTTTATTTTCAAATTTTTAGAAAAATATTTGTGAATTGATTCCATAGAATTAATTATATATAATTTATAAAAAATAAAGGCACAAAATGAAAACAGAAAATATAAACAATGCTAGTGATAAATTAAACACTATTTACAATAAAATGGATTTTATAATAAGTTCATTATTGTATATGGATAATGAGAGATTTCACTTTCAAAAAGGTGATATTATAGGTCTTGGAATACTTTTAAGTGAATTACAAGAGGAGATAAAAAAAGTTAATAAATTGTTAAAATAAAATTTTATTAATTAAAGAAAAAAAAGAGACTAATGTAAAAAGTGTCTTTTTCCACTAAAATATAAAGCAATTTCATTTTCATCACTTGCCTCTATTATCTCTTTATCTCTAATACTTCCACCTGGTTCAATTATAGATTTAACTCCAGCAGTTGCCGCAGCATCAATAGAGTCTCTAAATGGAAAAAATGCTTCACTCGCTAGTGCAGATCCTTCAATACTTAATCCAACCTCTTTAGCTTTTTTAATAGCACATTTAGCAGCGTCTACTCTGCTTGTCATTCCCATTCCAATTCCTACCATTGCAGAATTTTTTACATAAACTACACAATTTGATTTAGTTAAACTAGCCACTTTATAAGCTATTTCTAAATCTTGTAATTCACTTTTTGAGGCTTCTCTTTTACTCATTAATTTTGAATTTTTAACTTCATCATCTTCCACTTTGTCACTATCTTGAAATACAAATCCGCCATCAATATGTTTAAAATCTATCTCGTCATTTGATAAAACTAATTTTTTAGAATTTTGACTAAATAATTTAATTCTCTTTTTTGAGTTAAAAACTTCTATCGCGTCTTCGTCAAAATCACCTGCAATAATTACTTCTAAAAATATCTCATTCATTTTAAGTGCTAACTCTCTATTTACTACTCCATTAACTGCTACAACTCCACCATAAGCTGAAATTGGATCGCATTTTAAAGCTTCTACATAACTTTCAAGTAGAGTATCTTTTATTGCAAATCCACAAGGATTTCCGTGTTTTGAGATACATACAGCTTCTCTATTTCCAAAGTTTCCAGCAATTTTCATAGCTCCATTTATGTCTGTTAAATTATTAAAACTAGCTTCGCCTTTGAGAGTTTTAAAGTTATTACTAAAAAAATCTTCAAATTGATATAAAGTACCTTTTTGATGAGGATTTTCACCATATCTTGTATCTATTACTTTTTGACCTACGATAAATTGATTTTCACCTATACCACTATTAAATTTTTTATTCATATAATTTGCAATAAAAGCGTCATAACTAGCTGTATGCTCGAATGCTTTTATCATTAAATCTCTTCTAAATTCAATAGTATTTTTATTGTCCTTAATAGTATTTATTATAGTTGTATAATCATTTGGATTTGTAGCAATAATTACATCTTTATAATTTTTAGCACTTGCTCGAACAAGCGTTGGTCCTCCAATATCAATATTTTCAATAACTTCATCAAAATTGTCGGTTTTTTTAGTTGTCTCTTTAAATGGATATAAATTTACAACAACTATATCAATTCCTATAATTCCGTACTCTTTTGCAGTCTCTACATCGCTTTTATTATCTCTTCTATATAAAATCCCACCGTGAACCATTGGGTTTAGTGTTTTAACTCTTCCATCAAACATTTCAGGGAATTTTGTCACTTCACTTATATCTACTGCATTAATATCATTCTCTTTTAATTTTTTTAAAGTTCCCCCAGTTGAAACTATCTCATATCCTAAATCTACTAACTCTTTTGCAAACAAAATAACCCCACTCTTATCACTTACACTTATTAACGCTCTCATTAAATTCCTTTAAATTTTTATATTTATTATAAGTAATTTCTACTTTAAAACTTATCAAGTAAAAAGTCTTTTTTCTTTTAATTCTTTTTCTCTAAGTTGTCCACAAGCAGCGTCTATGTCAATCCCTTTTGATTCTCTAATTGTACATAACAAGCCTCTATTATGTAAAAATTCTTGAAATTCATTTACTTTTTTATTAGTTGGTCTTTGATAAATACTCCCTTCGTGAGGGTTAAAATAGATTAAATTTACTTTTGCTTTTATTCCATTTAAAAGCTTTACTAATTTTTTAGCACTTGCTAAATCATCATTTACATCTTTGATGATTAAATACTCAAACATTACTCGCTTTCGCTCATCAATTGGATATTTTTTTATCGCATCTATAATTGATTTTATATTATAAGCTCTGTTCATTGGGATTAACTCTTCTCTTAACTCATCATCAACAGCGTGAAGACTAATTGCAATATTTACCCCTAAATTTAATTTTCCTAATTTTTCTATTTTAGAACTTAATCCACTTGTAGAGATTGTTTGGCGTCTTGGGGCAATTGCTAAGCCATCTAAATTAGTAAAAATTTTAATTGATTTGACTAAATTATCGAAATTATCTAGTGGCTCACCCATTCCCATATACACGATGTTTACACTTTTATTTTCAACTATATTGTTATCTCTTTTAATTGCTAAAATTTGATATACAATTTCACCAGCACTTAGATTTCTAATAAATCCACCTTTTGCAGTAAAACAGAAACTACACCCAACTTTACAACCAACTTGACTCGATATACAAACTGTAAATTTTTCACCACTTAAAACTTTACCATCTTTATCAATAACTTTCTCTTTCATTTTTAATAAAACTGTCTCAATTGTATGTCCATCAGATAACTTAAATAGATACTTTTTTGTACCATCACTCGCCTCTTGAATATCTGCTATTTTAATATTATCAATTTCAAATTTATCTTTTAACTCTTCTTTTAAGTTTTTTGGTAAATTTTTCATCTCATCAAAATTATTTACATATTTTTTATATAACCAATTATAAATTTGTTTAACTCTAAACTTTGGTTTTATCGACTCTTCTAACTCGGTATCAAGATAATCATAAATTAAATTCACTTGTAACCTTTTCTATATCATTTCATAAAAAATTTATTATATAATGAATGTCTTTTATTTTCTATTTATTTAAAATTAGGAAATCAATTATGCAGAAAGATGAATTTTTAAAGAAAATTTTTACGATACTAAAAGAGTTACTAATTACAGATAATTTATCTAAAACTATTAATTTTACACTTTCTGAAATTGGAGCTATTACTGGTGTAGATAGAGTCTATATCTTTGAAAACTCTATTAAAAATGGTGAAATTTTAACATCTCAAAAATATGAGTGGACAAAAAATCATATAACAGCTGAAATAGATAACCAAGAACTTCAAAATTTAAATTATAAAAATATTTTTCAAGATATGTATGACAAACTCTCAAATAATAGTTATTATGAAGTAATAATTAAAAATTTAGCTAAAAAAGAGAGAATTATGTTAGAAGAACAAAACATAAAATCTATGTTAGAAATTCCAATATTTGTAGATAGACGATGGTTTGGATTCATAGGTTTTGATGATTGTGTTAATGAGAGAATTTGGTCAAATGACGATAAAGCTATTCTTTCAACTTTAGCACTAGCAATTGCAGGTGCAATGGAGAGTGAAAAGAGAAAACAGGAGCTAGTAAAATTAAATTTAAATTTAGAAAAACAGATTCAAATTGAGACGAAAAAAAGTAGAGATAAAGATATTTTACTATTTCAACAATCAAAATATACTCAAATGGGTGAGCTTTTATCAATGATAGCCCACGAATGGAGACAACCTTTAAATATTCTAAGTATAGTTATGCAAAGTTTTACTTTAAAATATCAATCAAATGAAAAGATAAGTAGCAAAGATGTGGGTGAGTTAGAAAAATCGGCTATGCAACAGATAAATTTTATGTCACAAACAATAGATAACTTTAGGAATTTTTTTAAATCAAATAATAAAAAAGAGTATTTTAAACTCCCAGAGATAATTATAGGTCTTCATACTTTAGTCGATGCACAATTGAATAATTTCAAAATTAAACTTCAGTGTATATGTAATAATAAAGATAATAGAGTATTAGGATATAAAAATGAATTAATTCAAGTCATTCTTAATTTAATTGTAAATTCAAGAGACGCATTTGTAGAACGAAATATAAAACAAAAAGAGATAGTAGTTAAGCTTGAAATTGAAGATAAATATTTAAAAATAGTTATTAGAGACAATGCAGGTGGAATTGATAAAAAAATTCAAGA
This sequence comes from Campylobacteraceae bacterium, assembly GCA_016744535.1. Lineage (GTDB taxonomy): Bacteria > Campylobacterota > Campylobacteria > Campylobacterales > BB28 > BB28. Next base: position 6,089 of record JADGEE010000018.1, on the reverse strand, counting down.
TAAACTATTTAATCCATACTTTAGTACAAAAGATACAAACCAAGGGACTTCTTTAGATTTGTATATGATAAAAAGTATAATTGAAAATAGTATGAAAGGTAAAATAACTATTAAAAATATAACTAAAAATAGAGAAATATATGGAACACAAGTTGAAATCTATGTTCCAATAGTTGAAATCTATGTTCCAATATAAGAGTTTTTATTATCTATTTATACATCTTACATAGTGACTTTGATGTTTTGAACTCCATCTATCATCACCCACAAAAAAATTAAAATAGTAAGCACTATTACTATCAAGTCCTGTTAATGACCAGTAAAATTTATTTATAAATCCATTTGGTACTCTTTTATTATCTCCACCATCAGCTAAATATACTCTTTTTAACTCACCAATTGTTGGGAGTCTTTTTCCTCTATTTTTGCAATAGTTATTAGCATCATTCCAACTAACTTTAACATTTTCATCTTCTGCAAAACATAGACCATTTACACAATTTGATTTTCTATTTGAAACTCTTTGTGTATTTTGATAATTTTGATGATTTCCATAGTTTGATGATTTTTTATCTTGTTGTAAAACTCTTTTTTCACTAAAGTTATAGACTTCAAGTGCTTCATTATAATATTTTGTTTTCTCTCCACTTCTGTGTAAAAACATTTTTACCTCATCCATAGCCTCTTTATGATAACCAAGTCCTGATAAAGATTTTGCATAAAAATAGTGAAATTCACCAGATTTTGATAATTTTACATCTAATTTTATAATTTTATCTAAATACTCTTTTGCACCTCTATAATCTCTCTTCTTTACACTCTTTTTAGCCGCAACAAAATATCTATCACCTTCTGCCTTTTTTGGAAGACCTGCCCACAGATTAAAAGCTATAAATAGCATCAATATTAATTTCATTCCATTCTCCTATTTGATTTAAATATAATTATTATACTAAATAATTGTGTAATAATTATATAATACATAAATTAATAAAAAGGTTGAAAATGAGAATAGTTTTAATAGTTATTTTTTTTATAACACTCTCTTTTGCAGAATTTAAAGTTTCAAAAGATAAAGAGTTAAAGCCATTTTTTAATGGATATGATGGAGTTTTTATTATTTATGATGAGAAACAAGATAGTTATATCTTCTATAATAGAAAAAAAGCTGATAAAAGATTTAGCCCAGCTTCAACATTTAAGATATATAACGCTTTAATTGGACTTGATAGTAAAAATTTAAAAGATGAAAATAGTGAATTTAAATGGGATGGAAAGAATAGAGAATATCTTATTTGGAATGATAATCATACGCTAGAGAGTGCTATTAAATACTCTGTTGTATGGTATTTTAAAAAGTTAGCTTTAATGGTTGGTAAGCAAAATATGAATAAATATATCAAAAAGTTAAATTATGGAAATATTGATATTAGTGGAGGTATTGATAAATTTTGGTTAAATTCTAGTTTGAAAATTTCACCATTTGAACAACTTGAACTTTTAAAAAAGTTTTATAATTATAATTTACCATTTTCAAAAAAAGATATAGATATTGTTAAAAAGATTTTAATAATTTCAGATAAAAATAGTATAAAACTCTCTGCAAAAACGGGAAGTGTTAATAATAGAGGTTGGTTTATCGGTTATTTAGAGCTGAAAAATAGAAATTATTTTTTTGTTACAACTATTAAAGGATTAGAGGCTGACGGAATAAAAGCTAAAAAGATTACTAAAGATATACTGAAATTTTTGAATTTAATTTAATAATGAAAGGAAAAAAATGAGAGAAAATATAAAAGATAGAATTTTTTTATCACCTCCACATATGGGAGGAAATGAGCTAAAATATATAAAAGATGCTTTTGAAGAAAATTACATTGCACCAGTTGGAGAAAATTTAAATAAATTTGAAGAGGCAATTAAAAATTATACAGGTGCAAAATATGCCTTAGCTGTTGTAAGTGGAACAAGTGCAATCCATTTAGCACTTAGAATTTTAGGTATAAAAGATGGTGATGAGGTTTTAGCATCAACATTTACTTTTATCGGTTCAATAAATGCAATTTTATACGAAAAAGCTATACCATTTTTTATAGATAGTGATTATGAAAGTTGGAACTTAGACCCTAATTTATTATATCAAGAGTTAAGCGGTAGAAAAAAATCAGATAAAAAAATGCCAAAAGCACTAATTTTAACCCATATTTATGGACAGAGTGCAGATATAGAGAATATTACAAATATATGTAATGAGTTTGGAGTCTATTTAATTGAAGATAGTGCAGAATCTCTAGGTGCTACATTTAATAAAAAACAATCAGGTACTTTTGGAAAAGCTGGAATTTACTCATTTAATGGAAATAAAATTATAACCACAAGTGGTGGAGGTGTTTTAGTTAGTGATGATGAAACTTTAATAAAAGAGGCTAAATTTTTATCAACTCAAGCAAAAGAGAATCATTTACACTATGAGCATAAAACTTATGGATATAACTATCGAATGAGTAATATTGTAGCAGGAATTGGTAGAGGACAAATGGAAATTTTAAGTGATAGAATCAAACGAAAAAGAGAAATTTTTAATTTATATAAAAATTACTTAAATAATGAAGTAGAGTTTATGCCTGAACTTGAAAACTCTATTGGAAATAGATGGCTTAGTGCTATTTTATTTAAAGATGGAGCGTTAATTGATAGAGTTATCAAAGCACTTGAGAGAGAAAATATCGAATCAAGACCACTATGGAAACCGATGCACTTACAACCACTATTTAAAGATGCAAAAAGTTTAGTTAATGGAGTTAGTGAAGATTTATTCGGTAGAGGTTTATGTCTACCAAGTGGAACAAGTATGAGTGATGATGATGTTAAAATGATAAGTGAAATTATAAATAGCAATTTCTAAAGAGTAAAGCAAAGAAGTTTAATTTACTTTTTTGCTGCTTTGTTGTTTAAACTTAAAATATGTAAAGCTAAATCTTCAATATCAGCACTACTTAATGGTCTAAGTTGTCCTCTCATTATTTTACCTAAACCGTGTTGTCCCTCACCCTCGTGAATAGTTCCATCTTTATAGCCTGTCATTAATGTAACTAACTCCTCTTTATCAATTGAAGCTAATGCTCTAGTATGCCCAATTTTTCCAGTAATCTCTTTTTCCCCTTTTAAACCGTGACAGGTTGAACATTTTGTGTCAAATGTCTCATTTGCCGATAACAGACTTGCAAGGCTTAGTACAAATACAAATATTCCCGTTTTCAATAAATTTCCTTTTCAATAGATTTTTTTAAAATTCCTCATCAGAAAATATTATATCATTAAAAAATTAATTTATAATAAAAGATTAATATTATAATATAAGCAATAAATATATTAAGGAGATAAAGTATGAAATATGTTTTTATAATTATTTTACTATTTAATTTTCTCTACGCAGAAAATAAAAAATATGAGTATGAGAGTGTAATTAAAAATATAGTGCATAATTATGATGATGCCCTAAAGTTAGCTAAAAAAGAGGGTAAATATATATTGGCATTAGTTTCAACGACAGGATGTCCATTTTGTGAAAGAACAAAAAAATATGTTTTAACAAATGAGAAAGTAGTTGAAATTATAAATAATCACTATGTTTTTGTAAATTTTGAAAGACCAAATATTCACACTTATCCAGATTTTTTATCTTCTGAATTTTGCCCAACTATGCACATAATTGATTCTAAAACAGAAGATATTCTTTATCAAATTATGGGTTACAAAACCCCAAGAAAAGTGATTAAAGAGATTAGTATGGAGAGTATTAAAGAGATTGAAGAGTTATAAGAGAGTTAAGTCATAATTGTTAAACCCTTTGGAAGATAACTTAAACTATTATTTTTCATAGATAAAACTCGTAAACTTTTAAGACCTCTTAAGACTCTAGTTGGTTTACTAAAATGGTTATTATCTAAAATTACAACTTCTAAATTACAAAGTGATGATAACCCTCTTGGTAAACCTAGCAAGTTATTATTACTCAAATCTAAATATATAATTTTCTCTAAATCACTAATTTCAATAACTTTTTTTTCACTTGCAACTGTGTTATGTGATTTTACAAACTCTAAACCATCTTTAAATTTAAGTACAATATTTTCCATACTATTTAAAAATTCAATAGCTTCTTCTTTTCTTTTCATTAGAAACTCCTTTTATTATAGAATTTTCCATTATATATAAATATTTTTAAAAATTACTTTTTATTTAAATCCTCTTGTCTCTCTTTATGTTTATTCATCATTTTTTGATTAAACCCTTTAAGTAAAGCAACCATAAAAATTACAAATAGAATTAAAACTATAATATCAATTATATCTTTCATAAATCAATTTCTCCAAAATTTTGTTTTATAGCTTCATATAAAATAATACCAACAGAAATTCCTAAATTTATGCTTCTAGTCTTTTTACTCATAGGTATTGTAATTCTATTTTCTAACTTTTTCTGCATTAAATCTTCGGGTAATCCACCATCTTCTCTGCCAAAATAGAGAAAATCATCTTTTTTAAATTTAGCTTCAAAGTAATTTTTATTGCTTTTAGTTGTAGCAAAAAAGTGTCTATCATCAATAGGATTTAACTCTAAAAATTTATCTAAAGAGTCATAAACTTTTAATTTTAAATCTGACCAGTAATCAAGTCCAGCTCTCTTTACTGATTTATCATCAATATTAAATCCAAGAGGCTTAATTAAGTGTAGAGTTGAATTTGTAGCTACACAAATTCTTCCAATAGTTCCAGTATTACCCGGTATTTGCGGAGTCACTAATACAATATTAAACATTTTTATTTTCCAACTGTTTTTCACCTTTAATTAAAATTTTAATTAAAACAGCCATAACTTTTGAGTGTTTTTTTAGCATTGTTTTAAATTTTAATTTAGTAACTTCACTCATTATATTTTGAATATCCTCTGGATAATCACTTAGAGTCTTTACAGGTTTTTTATGATCTATATCCTCATCAGGTAGATGTCTATAATATGACTGTTTTGTTGGCATATACAAATATCCTATCTTCTAGTGCTAATTTTAGTGCATTAGATAGCACTATTTTTTCTACATTTCTTCCAGCTTTTTGCATATCTCTCCAATTAAAACTATGGTCAATTCTCTTTATATCTTGGGCTATAATTGGACCTTCATCTAAATTATTATTTACAAAATGACTAGTTGCACCAATAATTTTAACTCCTCGCTGGTGTGCTTGTTTATATGGATTAGCTCCAATAAAAGCAGGTAAAAATGAGTGGTGAATATTTATAATTTTTTGCTCATAACTCTCTACAAAATTTGGTGATAAAATTCTCATATATTTAGCTAAAACTATAAAATCAAATTCAAAACTATTTATAACATCCATAACTCTATCTTCGTGTTCACTTCTACTTAAACCTTCAGTTGGCACACAAAAATATGGAATATTAAATTTTTCAACTAATGGTTTTAATACATCGTAATTTGATACAACTGCTTTTATATTTGCATCTAACTCATTTCCAAAATCTCTAATTAAAATATCACCTAGACAATGACTCTCTTTTGTAACCATTAAAATAATGTCTTTTTTTCTGTGTTTAGTTAATTTTATATGAGCATTTTGAGGTAGATTCTTTTTTAATTCATCTTTTAAATTATCAATTTCAACTTCAACTTCCCCACTAAATTCAGTTCTCATAAAAAATTTACTATTCTCTTTATCAACAAATTCTCTATTTGTTTCTACATTTAAATTATATTTATAAAGTGTTTTTGTAACTTCATAAACTAACCCTTTAGCATCTGGAGAATCTATTAAAAGTATATATTTCACTTTAATACCTTTTTTTAATTTTTTTAAAATACTACTATTTTTTATCTTCTATCTCTTTTATATCTTTCTCTTTATTTCTACTTTCAAATTTTTGAACCAACCAACTAACCCCTTTTACAAAAAAGAGAGAGGCTACAATTAAAATTACTATTTTTATAAAAAGTATTAAAATTCCCACTAATTCCTCCTTAAAATATATAAATATAATTTTTATATATGAATTGTTAAAATATATTAAAT
>JADGEE010000017.1 GCA_016744535.1 Campylobacteraceae bacterium | reverse complement strand
ATTAATGTTATGATTTTCATTGTGAAATAACCTTGTTTTTATTGTTTTAAGCTCTTTAATTATAATGGTTATTTCACTTTATTTTGATAAAAGTATTAATTTTAAAGTTTCTTATAGTTGGCAAAAAATAACAAAATACTTCCTCCTCTATTTTTACTATTTATATACTTTGATTGTGTTATAGTTTTTTTTAATTTCAAAATAAAAAAGGTTATAGAGAATGTTAAAAAAAAGTATCTTTTTAATAATGAATATTTTTATGTTTTTATTTATTGGATGTGCCTCAAAAGATGAATTTCCTCAACTTACAAAAAATCCTAACCCAACAATGCACGAATTAGGAAGTATGAAATTAAAAGGAATTATGCACGAGCTTAATAATTTAGTTTTTGAACGCTTTTATAGTGAATTAGAGAGAGATGAGTTAAGAGTTCAACACACAAAAGAGATTGCCCAGATTGCCCTTAGCATTGAGGGAGATGTTCAAAAAATAGAATCTATGTCAAGTGAATTAAAATTAAACAATATAGAATTAAAAGAGTTTATGAAATTAACAAAAGAGTTAGGAAATAATGCTTCAGAGTTAGAAAATATTGCAAATAATTATCGTATTAAAGAGATTAAAGGTGGTATAAATAAATTAGTAGCTACTTGTAATAGTTGTCATCAAAAATTTAGAAAAGCTTCTACAAAAGGTGTAGAATGAAAAAATCACTTATAACACTATTTTTTTTATCATCACTAATATATGCAAATGATATAAATCAAGAGTTAGCCGAGTTAAAATCTCAAACACAGAAATTAATAGAGAGAATTAACTTTTTAGAACAACTTCAAGAGACTAAAATAAGTAAAGAGATAGAGGTAAAAGTTAAAGAAAAATTTCAAAATATGCCAAAATCTAAGGGAATACTTGAACTTAAAAATGCTGATACAACTTTGAGTATAGGCGGTAGAGTTGTAATTGATATTATGCAAAACTCTCCTAGTGTAGGTGGTGGAAATAGTGCAAGTGATTTAAGTTTTGTAGCAGGGAGTATTCCTATTAATGAAGATGGAGAAAATGATCAACTTAATTTTAGTGCAAGAGATACAAGATTTTGGCTAAAGACTAGAACTCCTACTGATTATGGAATTCTTCAAGCTTTAGTCGAAACTGATTTTGCAGGAAGTTTAGGAAGTGAGAGAGTTGTAACTCCACATCAACCAAGACTTAGACACGCTTATATAAATATAAACAATTTTACAATAGGTCAAACTTTTTCTACTTTTATGGGAGTTGGAAATAGTGATACTCTTCGATCTCCAGTAGATGTTATACACATTAGACAACCAGTTCTAAGATGGACTAAAAAGTTAAAAAAAGGAAATTTTCACATAGCACTAGAATCTCCAGAGAGTACATTAACAAAAAGCGATGGTAAGAGAGTTGCACCTGATGATGATAAATTACCTGATTTCATAGCTAAATATGTTAGAAAAGGAAGGTTAGGTGTTGGGTCAATTTCTACTATTATTCGTCAAATAAAAAATGATAAAGCTGTTGGAGATATTAAAGATAATAAAATAGGTAGTGCTGTTCATATTGCAGGTAAAATAAAAACTACTGGATTTGATAATTTTCGTTTTGGATTTGTTTATGGTAACGCTGTTGGTAGATATGCGTTTTGGAACGCATTTAATTCAGCTAATATAGATATTAATGGAAAAATTTCACTTAATACAATGATAGGTGGACACCTAGCGTATCAACATTGGTGGAGTGATAAACTTCGCTCAAATATAAATTATTCATCATTAGAGAGTGAGAATAATTTAAATATAGTTCCTAGTAGTGTAAATAAGAGATTACAATCTTATCATATAAATCTACTTTGGACTCCAATAGAGAATACTCAATTTGGAGTAGAGTTTATTAAAGCTTTAAGAGAGCTTGAAAATGGAAGTGAGGGTGAGTTAAATAGATGGTTTTTCAATGCAAGATATGATTTTTAAATATATCTTAAATAAAATTTAGCTAGAATGCTCTCCTAAAAATTAAAAAAGAAACGGGGTGATGTAATAATGCCTGGTATTAAAGTAAAAGACAATGAAGGTTTTGAAGAAGCTTATAGAAGATTCAAAAAACAAGTTGATAGAAACTTAATCGTAACAGAAGCGAGAGCTAGAAGATTCTACGAAACTGCTACTGAAAAGAGAAAGAAACAGAAAATCAACGCTAGAAAGAAACTTCTTAAAAGATTATATATGCTTAGAAGATACGAATCAAGACTATAGTCTTTTTTCTTTTCTAATCTTTTTTAACTACTTTTCAAACTACAATTAAACCTTTAATTTATTAAATTTTTGTTAAAATCTGTCAAAAAACTATAATGAGGTATATATATTATGGGACAAACTATTACAGAAAAAATATTTTCAGAACATATCGGTAGAGAAGTAAAAGCTGGAGAGATAATTAGATGTGAAATTGATATGGTAATTGGAAATGATATTACAACCCCAATTTCAATTAAAGCTTTTGAAGAGAGCGGTGCTAAGGCTTTAGAAAAACCTAATAACTTCTCAATTGTACTTGACCACTTCATCCCTGCAAAAGATATTGCAAGTGCAAATCAAGCTAAAATTTCAAGAAATTTTGCAAAAAAACATAATTTAAAACACTTTTTTGATGAAAAAGATATGGGAATTGAACACGCATTACTACCTGAAAAAGGATTAGTATTATCAGGAGATGTAATTATCGGAGCAGATAGCCATACTTGTACACATGGAGCTTTAGGAGCATTTGCCACTGGAATGGGTTCAACTGATTTAGCATTTGCAATGATAACTGGCACAAATTGGTTTAAAATACCAGAATCAATTAAAGTAATATTCAAAGGTAAACCAGCAGAGCATATTACAGGAAAAGATTTAATTTTAGAAATAATTCGCTTAATTGGAGTTGATGGGGCATTATATCAAACTCTTGAATTTACAGGTGATGCGATACAATACCTAAGTATGGATGATAGATTTTCACTTTGTAATATGGCGATTGAGGCTGGAGCTAAAAATGGAATTGTGGCAGTTGATGATATTACAAAAGAGTTTTTAAATGCAAGAGAATTAAGAGCTGAACCAAAATTTCACTACTCTGATGAAGATGCAAATTATATTAAGACTATTGAAATTGATGTAAATAAACTAGAACCTGTAATTGCTTACCCATTTTTACCATCAAATGGACACTCTATCAGTCAAGCTGTTAAAGATGATATTAAAATTGATCAAGCATTTATTGGAAGCTGTACAAATGGAAGATTAAGTGATTTAAAAATTGCATCTGAAATACTAAAAGATAAAAAAGTTCACTCTGATGTGAGATTAATTGTAACTCCTGGAACTCAAAAAATTTTACGAGAAGCTACAAAACTTGGATATATTGATATTTTAGTAGATGCTGGTGCAGTAGTTTCAAATCCTACTTGTGGTGCTTGTCTTGGTGGATATATGGGAATTTTAGGAGACAATGAAGTTTGTATATCTACTACAAATAGAAACTTTGTAGGAAGAATGGGAGCTAGAAGTTCAGAAGTCTACTTAGCAAATACAGCAGTAGCCGCAATAAGTGCAATAGAGGGAAAAATATCAGACCCTAGAAGTTAATATAAATTTAAATAAAATGGAATAGAGATGTTAAAAGAGAGTAATATTGCAAACTTAAATCTTATAAGCTCAATTAAGTTAATTATTATATTAAGTCTATCTATGGGCTATGTTTTCATCTCTATGCAAGAAAAAAATTTAAAATTAGATTTAAAAAAATTAAAAGAAGATTATATATATTCTCAAAAAGTAACTTTAAAAAGTAGAGTTAGTGAAATTTTAGAGTATATTCAATATAAAAAAGAGAAAATTAAAAATAAATTAGAAGAGGAAGAGTTAAAAAAAGAGATAAAAGATAGAGTTTCTAAAATAAATTTTTTGAAAGATGGCTATTTCTTTATTTTTAATACTAAAAAATCAATTATATACTATCCATTTAAAAAAGTAGGAAATAATGTTTCTGAACTTAATACTACACACGGAAAAAAAGTTATTCAAAAAATTATACAAACTAGTAAGTTAAAAAATGGCGGATATATAGATTATAGATGGAAAAAAATAGATACTAAAGAGATAGTCCCAAAAGTTAGTTTTGCTTTATATTTAAAAGATTGGGATTGGGTTATAGGAGCTACAATATATATAAATAAGATAAATGATGTAGTTATAAAAAAAGAGGGATTAGCAAAAGAGAGAATTAATAATGAGATAGAGACTTTTATATCAATAATGTTTTTTTTCATAATCTTAAGTATTATAGTTTCACTAATTTTTTCAAAAGCAATTCATAAAATTTTTAATGATTATAAGTTAAAAGTAGATAAAAAAGAAGAAGAGTTAAAAAAATTAAATGAATCACTTGAAATTAAAATAAAAGATAAAACAAGAGAATTAAAAAAATTAAATGAGTCACTTGAAATAAGAGTAAAAGAAGAACTCGAAAAGAGTCGACAAAAAGATAAAGTGATGTTTCAACAAGCTCGTCTTGCACAAATGGGTGAAATGATAGGAAATATTGCACATCAATGGAGACAGCCATTAAATGAATTAGGACTTATTTTAAGTTCATTTGAAATTGCTACTTTTCAAAATAGATTAAATGATGATTTTATAAAAGATAGAATGCAAAAAGGTGAAAATGTAATTCAAAAAATGTCTCATATGATAGATGATTTTAGAAATTTTTTCAAACCAAACAGAAATAAAAAATTTTTTAAAATAAAATCTACAATAGAATCATCACTAGATTTAATAAAAAGCTCTTTTAAATATCACTCTATTAAAATAGTTGAAAACATCGATAGTGATATTAAAGTTTTTGGTTTTTCTAATGAGTTTGAACAAGTTATTTTAAATATACTCTCTAATGCTAAAGATATTTTAATATATAAAAGTAAAAAAGTAATTTTTATTAAAACAAAAATTACTTTAAATAAAGTAATTTTAGAAATTTATGATAGTGGAGATGGAATCCAAGAAGATATAATAGATAAAATTTTTAATCCATACTTTACAACTAAAGAACAAGGCAAAGGAACAGGAATTGGACTTTATATGTCAAAATCCATAATTATTGATAATATGAATGGAACTATTTATGCTGAAAATAGAGAATTTAGTCTTGAAAATAAACATTACTTTGGAGCTTGTTTTATAGTTGAACTTCCTCTAGCAATCTAAAATTTAACCATCACTCCTAAAATGAACACCTATTGATTCTTTTCTCTCAATAGCTGATTTTATTACAACTTTTGTAATCTCTATCATATTTTTAAATTCAATAAATTCAACTAATTCAGTATTAAAAATTCTGTTTTTATCTTTAATGCTAAATTCACTTAAATTGATATTTTCAACATAATTTAATGCTTCTTTTAAATTAACTTCATCTCTGAATAATCCTACTTTTTCATAAAGTAATTTACTTAATTTATGTTTCTCTTCATAAAAATTTTTATTGTTATCTGAATTATCTTTTAATAACTCATCTATAAAATCACTATTTTTATAATCTCTAATTTCAAAATTATTAAAATTTTTATCTTTTATATACTCTTTTGCACTCTCACCTGCAATTAAACCAAAAACAATAATCTCTAATAGCGAATTTCCACCTAATCTATTAGCACCGTGAACTTTTGCATTACTGCACTCTCCAACAGCGTATAATCCATCTATATTAGTTTCACATTTTAAATTAACATCAATTCCACCAATAGAGTAGTGGGCTGAAGGCTTAATAGGAATTGGTTCAGTAAATACATCAATATTTTCATAAAGTTTTGCTAATTTTATCTCTTGTGGTAAATTTTCCATTAAGAAATTTTTATCTAATTTTCGTAAGTCTAAAAAAACACTTTTATTTTTTTGCATTTGTAAATATATTGCCCTTGCCACCTCATCTCTAGTTGATAACTCATCTACGAATCTTGCACCATCAGAATTTATTAAAACTCCTCCCTCTCCTCTTGCACTCTCACTTATTAAAATTGAACTACTCTTTAGGGCTGTTGGATGAAATTGGATAAATTCCATATTTGAAATTTTACAACCTGCTTTTAATGCAATATTTATTCCACTTCCTACTGCATCTTTTGAATTGGTTGAATACTCTCCATAAATTTTACTATATCCACCAGTTGCAAGAATTACACTTTTAGCTTTTATTACTTCTATTTCTAAGTTTTCTATATTTAAAAGTTTAACTCCAATAATTTTAGAATTTTTGCTAATTAAATCTAATAAGAACCTATTATTTAAGAGAATAATATCTCTATTTATTACATTATCTATTAGTGTCTGAAGTATCTTTAAACCTGTGTAATCCTCTGCATAACAAGCTCTCTTTTGTTCTGTTCCACCTAATTGTCTTTGGGCAATATTACTATCTATTCTACTAAATGGCACTCCAATAGAATCAAGCCACTCTATAACTTTAGGTGCTTCCTTACAAAGTAGTTCAATTACCTTTCTATCTCCTAATCCTTTTGCAGATTTTAAAGTATCTTTGATATGTTCCTCAATTGAATCACTCTCTGATATTGATGCGTTTATTCCGCCTTGTGCCATAGCACTTTGGGAATTATTTGGATAAGATTTACTTACAACTCCAATTTTTAAGCCCTTTTTATAAGCACTTAAGGCAGAAGTTAATCCAGCTCCTCCACTTCCAATAATCAAAATATCGAAATTATCCATTTAAAAACTCTTGAATATTTTTAATAATCCCATCAACTAATCTAACTCTTGCTTCATAACTAGCCCAACCTATATGAGGAGTTATAAATAATTTATCTCTATTTTCAACTATATTTAATGGATGATACCCTTTTATTGGTTCGTGTTCAAGCACATCAAGTCCTACAAAAATATTTTTTGAATCAATTGCTTTTGCTAAATCAAGCTCATTAATAATTCCACCTCTACCTAAATTAAGAAGTATTGCTCCATCTTTTAAAAATTGTAAATTTTCAAAATTTAGTAAATTTTTTGTATCAATATTTAACGGTGCGTGAATAGAGATAACATCAGACTCTTTTAAGAGTTTATCTAAACCAACTCTTTTAAAGTTTGGATTATGGTTTTTTCCACTACTAGAGTAATATTCAACTTCACAACCAAAAGCTTTAGCAATATTTGCAACCTCAATCCCAATTGTTCCAAGACCTATAACTCCCCATTTTTTACCTTTTAATTCAAAAAATGCTCTACCTAAATGAGTAAATATATCACTATCTTCCCATTTTTTATCTTTTACATAATTATCATAATATTTTAAATGACCCATTAGATAAAAAGCCATAGAAAAAGTAAGTTGAACAACACTAGCTGTTGAATAACCAGCTATATTTTTAACAATAATTCCCTTCTCTTTTGCATACTCTAAATCTATGTTATTCATTCCAGTAGCAGCTACACATATCAATTTTAATTTATTAGAACAATCCATCATCTCTTTATCAATTACAACTTTATTTGTAACTACAATATCAATATCTTCTAATCGTCTTTTTGTCTCATTTGGTTTTGTAACATCATAAATAGATAACTCACCCAATTTATTAAATTCATCTAAAGAGACATCTTTTCCCAAAGTTTTTGCGTCTAAAATTGCTATTTTCATTTTACATATTCCTTATAAATTTTTACTAATTTTTTTTTGAATTGCTAACTCATAAAGTTTTATATACTCTTTTGCTGATTTTTCCCAACTAAACTCTTTAATCATTGCATTTTGGATTAAACTTCTCATACCATTTTTATTATTGTAATAAGTATGTAAAGCCCAACCTATTGTATTATAAAGAGAATCTTCATTTAAATCATAAAATTTAAAACCATCTCCAGTATTTGTTGTTTCATTAAAATTTTCAATTGTATCTTCCAGTCCACCAACTGCTCTGACTATTGGAAGTGTTCCATATTTTAAGCTATACATTTGATTAAGCCCACAAGGCTCAAATCGTGATGGCATTAAGAAAAAATCACTTCCAGCCTCAACTTTATGTGCTAACTCATCACTATAACCGATAAAGCATTTAAAATTTACTCTTTTATTGGCTAAATTTTTGAAAAACTCTTGATAGTAAGAATCACCGCTTCCAATTAATATAATTTGAATATTTAAATTTAAGACTCTCTCAATTATATTTTTTACAATATCAATCCCTTTTTGCTCAACCAATCTTGTAACCATTCCTATTATTGGGATATTTTTATTTATTTCTAATCTAAAGATAGTTTGCAAATCTTCTTTACAAGCGATTTTACCATATAAGTTATTTACTCTATAATTTACTTTTAAATATTTATCTGTTTTTGGATTCCACTCTTGATAATCAACTCCATTTAAAACTCCAAAAGTATCTCTATTTCTATCTCTTATGACACCATCAAGCATATATCCAAAATCACTACTCTGTATCTCGTGGGCATATTTTTTACTTACAGTTGTTATAATATTTGCTGTATAAATTGCACCTTTTAATAAATTTACTCTATCGTAATACTCTAACTCCCAAGAGTTGAAATGCTCCCACCCTACACTTAAAATATCCATAACTCTCTTATCAAAGTTTCCTTGATACTGCATATTATGAATTGATAATAGTGAGGCTGTATCTCTAAAATACTCATCATATTTATAAATAGAGTTTAGAAAAGTGGTAACAGGAGCACTTTGCCAATCATTAATATGAATTACATTAGGTTTAAAGTGAAGTTTTTTGCTAAGTTGTAAAGAGGCACGAGAAAAAAATATAAATCTAGTAGCATTATCTAAAAACCCATCTCCATTTTTATCATTATAAATTCCATCTCTATTAAAAAAAGCTTCATACTCAATAAAATAAATTAATACATTTGAATTTGGTAATTTAGCTTCATAAACTTCGCACCAAAGCTCACCCATTATACCAAGCGGTACACCCAAAGCACCCTCTAGTGGTTTTAAGTTATATTTTTTCTTATCTATAATTGAATATAGTGGCATTACAACTCTAACATCAATGTTTTGATTTTTTAACTCTTTTGGTAAAGCCCCAATTACATCGGCTAAACCACCAGTTTTTGCAAATGGATAAACTTCTGAGCTCACTATTAACACTTTCATATTAAACCTTTAAGTTTTAAGTCATTTTTTTAATTATAGTAAAAAAAAATGACTTTTTGATTAAGTGTTTTCTATATTATCAGTAACTATAAAGTTTTTTCGAGGATGTTTTAGTAAAACTTTTTTTTGAGTTTTATCTGTAATTTTTGTATACATTTCAGTAGTAGAAATTGAGCTATGTCCTAAAATATCTTGAATATGTCTAACATCAACACCTTGTTCAAGAAGTAGTGTAGCCAAAGTATGTCTAAACATATGAGGAGTTAAAACTTGTTTTAAATTTGCATCAATAGAGTGTTTTTTTAACATAAATCTAATAGATTGATCTGAAATTCCATTATTAATTCTATTTATAAAAAAATATTCACTATTTTCTAATTCATATTTAAATAAAGTTGCATACTCTTTTAAAATATCTTTCACCTCATCATGAACTATTTGAATAGAGCGTTCTTTTGAACTTTTACTAAAAAATTTTATATTCCACTTTGAAAGATTTACATCTTCTTGTGTAAGTTCACATATTTCAAATACTCTAGCCCCTGTTGAAAAAAGCATCTCTATTATTGCAATATCTCTAACTAATGCTTTATAACTATAAACTTCTTTATTAGAAAAGTCTCTCTTTTTTGCATATAAATAAGATAATAATTTTTTTACTTCATTTAAATCAGCAGTTTTTGGTAACTCGTTAGCCTCTTCTATGTTTATTTTCATTTTTCTAAAAGGGTTTACTACAATAGTATCTTTAAACTCAAAATAGTTAAACATAGTTTTTATAACTGTAACTTTTCTTTTAATAGTTTTTGGTTTTGCGTGTGAAATATGTCCCAAAAATTTTTTTAAAACATTTTTATCAATATCTTTTAAACTTTGAATATTTTGAGTTTTAATAAATAGTTGAAATTGATTTAAATCTATTTTATAAGCCTTTATAGTCTTTGGATTTAATTTTTTTTCATACATAGAGTTAGATATAAACTCTTCTATCGCTTTTTCAATTTTCATTACAATAACCCTTATAATTTTTTTTATTTATATTATCAAATTTAATATAAAATGTGACTTTTTAGTGAACTTTAAGTAGGGAACTTTATAGATTTATATAGTTCCCTTGTTAATAATATTAGCTTTACTACTCTTAAATACACATCTATTCATCTATAAAATTTTTTCTAGGATGTTTTAATAAAATTTTTCTTTGAATTTTATCTGAAACTTTTGTATAAATTTCAGTAGTAGATATTGAGCTATGACCCAAAATATGTTGAATATATCGAATATCAACTCCTTTTTCAAGAAGTGTTGTAGCAAGAGAGTGTCTAAACATATGAGGAGTTAAAACCTCTTTTAAATTTGCCTTCATTGAGTGTTTTTTTAACATAAATCTCACAGATTGATCTGAAATTTTATTATTAATACGATTTATAAAAAAGTAATCGTTATTTTCTAATTCATCTTTAAATAAATTTGCATACTCTTTTAAAATCTCTTTTACTTCATTATGTACTATTGGAATAGAGCGTTCTTTTGAGCCTTTACCAAAGAATACTACACTCCATTTTGAAAAACTCATATTTTTTTTTGGAAGTTCGCATACTTCAAAAACTCTAGCTCCTGTTGAGAATAAAACTTCTATTATTGCAATATCTCTAACTAAAGCTTTATAACTAGGAACTTCTCTATTGTCATAACTACTCTTTTTTTTATATAGATAAGATAAGAGTTTTTTAGTCTCTTTTAAATCTGCAATTTTTGGTAACTCTTTAGTCTCTTTTATATTTATCTTCATTTTTCTAAATGGGTTTACCATAATAATATCTTCAAACTCAAAATAATTAAACATTATTTTTATAACTGTAATCTTTCTTTTAATAGTTTTTGGTTTTGCATTTGAGATATGTTTCAAAAATTTTCTCAAAATATTTTTATCAATATCTTGTAAGTTTTGAATATCCTCATCCTTAATAAATAGTTGAAATTGGTTTAAATCTATCTTATAAGCCTTTATAGTTTTAGGACTTAAACTTTTTTCATAAATAGAGTGAGATATAAAATCTTCCATCGCTTTTTCAATTTTCAAAACAGCACCTTTCTTAATAAAGCTTTTATTTTATTTTAGCAAATTTTATATAAATTGTGACTTTTTAGTGATAATTAAGTTTAATTATAAAGTTTTAGACCTATCCAAAAGCTTTTAAGTCTCTCTATGATATAATCGCAGGTATTTTTATTTTATAATTATAAATTTGTGATAGGAGTAAATATGGAACTAAAAATAGCAAGAAAAGAGTTAAATGAGACTCCAAAAACAATTCAATTAGATGAACTAGTTGAAAATGTAAAAAAAGATGGTCAAAAAATTTTATATTTTGATAGAGAAAACTCTCATAAAACAATGATTGAATTTGTAGAGTATTTTGAAAATTTAGGATATAGTGTATATTTTAGAGATGTAAAATATGGACTTGATGAGGGTAATTATATGTATGAAGTGCATATTTTATGAAAAAAATTTTCATTGAAACTCTAGGTTGTGCTATGAATGTTCGAGATAGTGAACATATCATAGCTGAACTTAGCCACTCTTACTCTCCTACTAAAGATTTCAAAGAAGCTGATTTAATTTTAATAAACACTTGTAGTGTTAGAGAAAAACCTGTTCATAAATTATTTAGTGAATTAGGACAATTTAATAAAAAGAAAAAAGAGAATGCAAAAATAGGTGTTTGTGGATGTACTGCAAGTCACTTAGGAGAAGAGATTTTAAAAAAAGCCCCTTTTGTTGATTTTGTACTGGGTGCTAGAAATATTTCAAAAATATCAAAAGTTATAAATACTCCAAAATCTGTTGAAATTGATATAAACTATGATGAATCTACATATCCATTTAAGGATTTTCGCTCAAATAATTTAAAAGCAAATATAAATATATCTATCGGTTGTGATAAAAAATGTACCTTTTGTATAGTTCCCTCTACTCGTGGTGAGGAAGTTTCAATTCCACCAAAACTTATTATTGATGAAGTAAAAAGAGCTGTTGATAGCGGAGCTAAAGAGATTTTACTCTTAGGACAAAATGTAAATAATTATGGTAGAAGATTTTCTCAAAGTAAAGATAAAATAAATTTCACTGAATTATTAAATAGAGTTAGTGAAGTAAATGGGATTGAGAGAGTTAGATTTACATCTCCTCACCCACTTCACATGGATGATGAATTTATTGATGAGTTTAGTAAAAATCAAAAAATAGCAAAATCTATGCATATGCCTTTGCAAAGTGGCTCAACTAAACTCTTAAAAGAGATGAAAAGAGGTTATACTAAAGAGTGGTTTTTAGATAGAGCATTTAAATTAAAAAAGGCTTCACCTGAAGTTGCAATTAGTACTGATATTATTGTTGGTTTTCCAAATGAAAGTGAAGATGATTTCTTAGATACAATTGATGTCATGAAACAAGTTGAATTTTCTCAAATATTTAGCTTTGTCTACTCATCTCGTCCAAATACAGAGGCTGAGAATTTTACTAATCAGATTACTAAAGAGATAGCAAGTCAAAGATTGACTTATTTACAAAATTTAAATGATACCATAGTAGATAAAGTGAATGCGTCAAAAATCTCAAAAGAGTATATAGTCTTATTTGAGCATTTAAATGATAGTGGTTATTTAGTTGGAAGAAGTAATAATAACTATTTAGTAAAAGTTAAATCAGATAATTCAAATTTAATTGGAGAGTTTGGCAAAGTTAAAATTACAACTTCACATAGACACTCACTTGAAGCTATACTAAAGGCTTAAATATTAAAGCAATTAAAAAAAGAGTTTCAACTCTTTTACTACCTATTATTGGATATTTTTTAATAAAATTTATCTACTTTACCTCTAAAAAAAAATTTTTTACTCCTAATACTTTACCAGATGAGCCACTAATTATTGCACTATGGCACGGAGAACTTTTAATGCAACCGTTTTTATATAAAAAAGTTAGAAACAAAAGTGTATATGCGATGATAAGTGAACATTCCGATGGTGAAGCAATTTCAAAATTAATTAAATTTTTTAAATTTAACTCAATTCGAGGCTCAAGTAGAAAAGGTGCTGTAAGAGTGCTTTTACTTGCAATTAAAAGATTAAGAGAAGGTTCAGATGTTGCTCTCTCTCCTGATGGTCCAAAAGGACCCAGACACTCCGTCGCAAATGGAATTGTAGCAATGGCAAGAAAGAGTAATGCTAAAATAGTTACTTTTAATTATAAGCCTGATAAGTATTGGCAATTTAAAAGCTGGGATAGATTTATAATTCCTAAACCATTCTCTACAATTGAATTTTTTGCTAGTGAGCCATTTAGTATCAATCACTTAAGTGATGCAGAAGCTAAAATTTATATAAGAGAGAGGCTTTTAAAAAATGCTATCAAATAAAACTTTTTCAAGAGTTATTGTGAGTGGTGTATCACTATTTATAATGGGATTTATGGTAATTTACTTTATATTTAACTCATCTTATCAAGATGCTCTATCAGCTAAATTTTACTATATGATGGGAGATTTTGAAGAATCATCAACTTTAGCTCAAAATGCATTAGATAAAGATAGATATAATAAATTAGCTTTTACAATATTAACTCAAAGTAAATTATCACTAAAGTTTTTAAAATATATAGATGAGGCAAATGAGTATTTAATTGATATAGGAGAGATTGCTGAACAAGATGAAATAACAAAAGCTGATAGAATAAGAGTTAAAATGATTTGTGAAATTATGATAGGAAAATATAAAAAATTAAATTCTAATGTCTTTACTGATGATGAGTTATCTAAAAGTGCGAAAGATGCTTATGATAAATTTATAGAACTTTATGAAGAAGTTGGAAAAATAAATAAATAATTTTTAATTACTTCGCTATTTTCCCTTAGCCGATTGAATAGAGTTTATATATTTATAATCAATTTCTATTTTTTTACTTTTTGGCAAATAATTTGCTAAAGTTTCAATAACGCTATTAAAATCATCAAATAGATAATTTGCCATACTCCCTGGGATTGGATTGATTTCATTTAAGTAGATTCTATTATTATGATAGAAAAAATCACATCTAATTAAAGCACCCTCAAAAAGAGTATTATAGACTTTTGCAAACTCCTCTTTTAGACTAAGTTCTAAACTCTCATTAACTTTACTTAAAGTAGCCTCTGTTCGTCCAAAATCCATATATTTTTTATCAAAATCTAAAATTTTTGAGTTTTTAGTTGGCTCTTCAATTTTCGAAAAGACAAATTTATCAGCTCTAAAACCTGCCACATTAAACTCTCTTAAATCCTCTAAAAATGGTTCAATTAAAATATTATTATCAAATTCAAAAGCTACATCAAGCCCATAATCAAACTCCTCTGGAGTTGAAGCTACACTAACACCAATAGAACTACCTAAACTAAGAGGTTTTATAATTATAGGATAGTCAAAATCTAAATCTCTCTTATCGTTTATATTTAATAGTTGATATGGAACAGTTGAAACAGCTATATCTCTAGCATAAAGCTTTGTTAAGTGTTTATTAAAACTCAAAACACTAGCTTGGATTCTAGGACCTATAAAGTCGATATTCATAAATTCAAATAGAGATGCTAATTTTCCATCTTCACCATCACCTCCGTGAACTAAATTTAAGGTTACATCAAAATTTACTAACTCTTTTCTAGTTTTAAAGAGACTCTTTTTATTTTCATAAAAGCCACCTTGCTTAAGAGTTAATTTTGAAAATTTTTTATACTCTCCACTACTAAATAGATTTGATTTTATAGTATCAGTTGGAATTAAATAAAATTCTCTATTTTCATTTAAAAAAATATATATTAATTCAAATTTTAAAACATCTTTTAGTGCAATTGCACTTACTATGCTAATTTCGTGTTCAAAACTAACACCACCAAAAATAATTGCTAATTTCATTGATAATTACCTTGTTTTTTGAATCTTTTGTAGAGCCTCTTTTACGAGACTTGAAGTATCACTTGCATCACAGTTTTGAAGAACTTTTAAAATTAAATCTTTTTTAAATCCTAACGCTTCAAGGGCTTGAGTTGCTTCATTAAATGATGAGTTTTGCTCATTTGAAGTTTGAATTTGAAAATCGCTTAACTCTAATAGAATCTTATTTGCACCTTTTAAGCCAATTCCGGGAACTTTTGTTAAAAGTTTTGTATCTTTAAGTGCTATTATTTTGGCAAAAATATCGGGTAAAAAAGTTGAACATACAGCAATCCCAACTTTTGGTCCAACTCCACTTATTTTGATAAGTGTATCAAACATCTTTTTTTCGTTAATATCAATAAATCCATAAAGTGATTGTGAATCTTCTCTAACAATAAAAGTTGTATGAAGTTTTACTTCTTCGTTTTCTTTAATATTAGCACTACAATTAATCGAAGTAAAAACTTTATAAATTAATCCATTTACTTCTAAGTGAACTTTTGTTAAATCTTTATGTTCAACTTTTCCTTTAATTCCAATAATCAACTTTAACTCTCTGTCTCTATTTTAAAATCATCACTATCTTCATCATAAATCAATCTTATCTCTCTCTCATATCCTCTTGGAGTGTGTTCTATCTCTCTATCTGGATTAACTAATTCAAATTTTATTGAGTTAAATCCATTCCAACTATCATTATTAATAATTCTTGCATCAAAAATAGCTTCTTGAATTTTATCTAAGTCAGCTTGAAGTTTATTAAGTTTTTCTTGTTTTTGATTAGCTTGTTCTTTTGTTGATTTCAGATCATTTATCATACTTTGATACTGTTTTAACTTCATAATATCGCCGATTTCAGGTTTACTACCTTCAGCTTTAGATTGAGCTATTCTTTTTTTAACAATATCAGCAGCTTTTAGAGTAGTTTGAATATCTTTTGTTTTTAGGGCATATTTTTTCTCTAACATATCGATATCTTTTTTCAAATGACCAATAGCAGTTTTAATATTAGCAATTAAATTTGCATCTGTACTAAGTGCTAATGGATCTACTACAAATTTATTATCATCACCTACAATTTTTTTAATATCAATTAATCTTGAAGCTTTAAAAATAGAGTGTGATTTTACAGTATCAATATATATCTCTTTTGCTCGAACCTCACCTCCAATAGCTTCAGATATTCTAACTACTTCTCCCTCAACTCTTCCATTTTCAAGTCTAGTTATTTTTACATCTTTTGCTTTTACAAAGCCTTTGTGAATATTAATTTCAGCCTTATCTGCTGTGATAATGCTATTTCCGTGAGTTTGTCCACCAACTTTTATAATTCCACCATTAACTTCAGCTCCGTCGCCTACACTTCCTTGAATATTTGCTTCAGCTACAGTAACTTTAACACCAGAGCCAATGGCATCACTCATATCACCTTTCTCTTTAACATTTATTTTAATATCAGTATCTTCACCAGCGTTAATTGAGCCAGTTTTTTTAAAGCTAACTTCATCTACATCTAATTTATCTGAAATATCGTAAGTTCCACCCTCAAAATCTACATATCCATTTGCTTTTGAAATCCATACAATAGAGTCATCGTCCTCTTTTTTCTCTATCTTATCAGTAATATTAAATTTTAAATCATCTAAATGTTCAGTTTTAGGCTCTGCAACAGGAATAAATTTACCTTTACAGTTTCTTCCACCTCTTCCAAGTTTTGGTTTTACATATTCCATTAAAAGTTCAGCTTGAACAACAGTGAAAAGAAAATCTCTATTTGAGTAATCTACTCTCCCGTGCTCATCTATTTTCTCATTTTTATTTTTATAGTGTTGAACCAATACATCATCAATTGGTTGAATAGGGTCAATACACTCACACATTTTAACTCTGAAATCCTCTTTTAAATGAATTTCTTCTTTTAATTTTAAAATTAAATCTTTTAAATTATTTCTCATATTATCATCAAAAAGTCCAACTAAAATACCAATTTTAATTTTTTTCTTATTTAAATTTTCAACTAATTTTGAGTATAATTCAGGGGAGTATTCGAGGTTAGAACTAGCTTTTATAATAGCTGAAACTCTTGTAAAAATTTTATTAGCTGTTATTACAACATCTACTTTGCATTCTTCTGGATCAATTGGTCTTATTCTAATTTCATAAATCTGTTTTACATCAAGGTCACTTAAAACTAAAAATTTTTCATCTTTAAATTTTTTTAAAATTTCTCCATCAACTTCCGTCCACTCACCCTCTTTTTTTTGATGTTCTGTTGTTCTTATGTAAGTGACAAATGAGATAATATCAAAATCAATTTCGTTTCTTGGAACTCTGTGAACTTTTGAAGCATTTCTTATCTCTTTTACAATGTCTTCACACTTAATCACATATGGTGTAAAAAGCTCCTCTTCTTGGTTCTTATCTTTAGTAACTTCTTTAGTTCCCATTTAAAAATCCTTTACCATAATAACTCCAATAATTTTAATATCTTTTTAGTTAAAATATCATTATAATTTAAATAAAAGAGGGTAAATGCTAATAAAAGCAATTTTTACAAATAGTGTTGGAATCTTAATATCAAGAATATTGGGATTCTTTCGAGATTTGTTAACTGCTTCAATTTTAGGTGCAAATATATATAGCGATATCTTTTTTGTAGCATTTAAGCTACCTAATCTTTTTCGTCGTATATTTGCAGAAGGTGCATTTACTCAAACATTTTTACCATCTTTCATCAACTCTGGTTACAAATCGGCATTTGCTACAAAAATATTTATACGATTTGTAATGATTATATTTTTGATTTCGATAATTATAACAATTTTTGCACCAATTGCCACTAAATTAATAGCTTTTGGCTTCTCTGACGAAATTATAACAATTGCTTCAAAGTTTGTAGCGATTAATTTTTACTATTTAGATTTTATATTTATTGTAACTTTTTTAGGCACTCTTTTGCAATATAAAAACCACTTTGCCACGACAGCTTTTTCAACAGCACTTTTAAATCTTTCACTCATAACAGCTCTACTAATTTCACAACATTTAGAAAAAATAGAGATTATAGAGTATTTAAGTTATAGTGTTTTAGTTGGTGGATTTCTACAAGTTTTAATTCATATTTTTGTATTAAAAAAGTTAAACTTATGTAAAATTTTCACTGTTGGATTTAAAAGTACAAAAACAAAAGCCTCTAAAATAAAAAATGATATTAAAAGATTTAATAAAAACTTTTTTCCTGCAATTATCGGAAACTCTACCGCTCAAATTTCAGCTTTTATAGATACTTATTTAGCTTCATTTTTAGCCAGTGGAACTATTAGTTATCTTTATTATGCTAATAGAATTTTTCAACTACCTTTAGCACTATTTGCAATTGCTATCTCTACTGCACTTTTTCCAACTATTGCAAAAGCTATAAAATTAAAAGATGAAACAAAAGCAAAAAAATATTTAAAAAATAGTTTTTGGATTTTACTATTTTTACTCTCAATTTCTAGTGTTGGTGGGATAATGTTAAGCAGTGAGATTACTTGGTTATTATTTGAGAGAGGTGAATTTGTGCGAAATGATACAATTAATACAAGCATAATTCTATCTATGTATTTAATCGGTCTCATTCCCTTTGGATTAGCAAAAATATTTTCTTTATGGTTATATTCAAATCATAAACAGTTAATTTCAGCAAAAATTTCATCAATTTCGCTTATTTTTAATATTATTTTATCACTTGTATTAATTTATCCATTTGGTGGAATTGGACTTGCATTAGCTAGTAGCTTAAGTGGATTTGTTCTATTTTGGCTCACAGTCAAAGAGTTTGGAAAAGAGAACTTTTTAAATATAATTTATGATAAAAAAAAGATACTTTTATTATTGCTTTTATTAGGAGTTGAAGTTGGAATTATTTATATATTTTTGAAGTTTTTTAGTATATGAGAAGTAGGAGTAATAAAAAATGCTAGATATAAAAAAAATTAAACTTATAGTTATTGAAAGATTAAAACCTCTTAATCCTAGCAAAATTATACTATTTGGAAGTTATGCTTATGGAACACCAAATGAACAAAGTGATATAGACTTATGTATTGTAGAAAATAAAGTTATATCAAAAATTAAAGAGAAGAGAAAAATTAGAAATTTATTAAAAGATATTAAAGTAGCAAAAGATATTTTAGTTGTAGATAATGAATATTATATAAATCATAGCGATGAGAATTTGATAAATACTACACTATACGATGTACGAACAAAAGGTGAAGTTTTATATGAAAAAGAGTGGTTTTAATATCTTCAAATCTTTTTTTTCTGTATTTTATAAAGTGCTATCATTTTAATTAATTCATTGATACTAATATCATTTGCTTTACATACTCCTCCGAGTAGTCTTAACTCATAATCTTTTGGATTATTCTTTTTCATATAGTTTATTTTTTCACTTGCACTATTCATAAATATATAAAACTCTTTCGCACTTAATCCAAATTGATTTGCAATATCTTTTACATTTATATCTGTGATATTAGTTATGTTATCTAAATTTATTTTTGATTTTTTCATATTAAAGCCCCATTAATAGTGGTCTGATATTACTTTTTTTTCACTTAAATTAAAATACTTAATTAATAATATGTATTATTTTATTAAAAATATTTACTTTACTAAAATAATTTAGTAATATTGATTTAATAAAAAATTAAAAAGAGGTGTAAAATGAGTAAAGAAAATGAATTAAATGCAAGTGATAAGTTAAATGTGTTACATGATAAAATGGATTTTATAGTAAATATGGTTTTATATACAAGTTTAGATAACTATCAAGTTCGTCAAAAAGATATAATAGGATTTGGTTTGATACTTGATGATTTAAGAAAAAATCTTGATGAAATTATAGAACTTATGGATTAATACAGTAAAATAAAATAAAAAATATCAAGGGTTAATTATGAAAATATACAATTCTCAAATAAGAGAAAAAATTGATTTTATTCCCATTAAAAATAGAGAAGTTAAAATTTATGTTTGTGGTGCAACTGTTTATGATGACGCTCACTTAGGTCACGCTAGAAGTTCAATCGCGTTTGATTTACTTAGAAGAGTTTTGAGTGAATTAAAATATAGAGTTACTTTTGTTAAAAACTTTACTGATATTGATGACAAAATTATTGCAAAAGCAAAAGAAAATAATCAAGACTATATAACTTTAACAAAACACTATATAGACAGATATTTAGAAGATATGGGAAAATTAAATGTATTAAGAGCGGATATTGAGCCACTAGCTACTGAAACTTTAAAAGAGATGTTTGAATTAATTCAAACTTTAATAGATAAAAATTTTGCTTATAAAGTTGAAAGTGGCGATATATATTTTAATACAACTAAAGATGAAAAATATTTAACTATAAGCAATAGAATCCAAAATGAGAATGAGACAGAAAATAGAGTTGAGGTAAATACTCAAAAAAAGAACTTTAAAGATTTTGTTTTATGGAAAGCAAAAACTAAAGATGATGAGATATTTTTTGATTCTCCTTTTGGTGAAGGTCGCCCAGGTTGGCACTTAGAGTGTAGTGCGATGATAGATAAATATTTAAATGATAAAAACCAAGAGTTTGCAGTTGATATTCATTGTGGTGGTGCAGATTTACTGTTTCCTCATCATGAAAATGAAGCAACTCAAAGTCGTTGTGCAAATAATCAAGAGATTGCAAAATATTGGATGCACAATGGTTTTGTAAATATTAATGGCGAAAAGATGAGTAAATCTTTAGGTAATAGTTTTTTTATCAAAGATGCACTAGATTCTTATGATGGAGAGATTTTAAGATTCTATCTACTATCAATTCACTATCGAGTCGATTTACATTTTAATGAAGAGGATTTATTAAATTCTAAAAAGCGATTAGATAAATTATATCGACTTAAAAAGAGAGTTTACGGAGTAAATAAAGAGAATATAGATAAAAACTTTAAAGATAAAATTTTAAATGATTTAAGCGATGATTTAAATATATCTTTGGCTTTAGCGTCAATTGAAGAGATGATAAGTGAATATAATGAATTTTTAGATAAAACACCTAAAGATAAAGTAACTAAGCAAAAAATTATCTCTAATATAAATTTAATAGATAGACTCTTAGGTGTAGGAGGTAAAGATGCTTATGAGTATTTTCAAATAGGAGTTACAAAAGAGGATAAAGCAAAAATAGAAGACTTAATAGAAAATAGAAATCAAGCTAAAAAAGATAAAAATTATGAGTTAGCTGATTCTATTCGTGAAGAGATTTTAAAACTTAATGTAAATATTATGGATACACCACAAGACACTTTATGGGAGAAAGTTTAATATGACTTTTTCCCCAAAATAACCCACGCTATAAAAGTTATAATTGCTGAAGATAAAAATAGATAATCTCCATATAATTGTCCTGCAAGTAATGCCCCGATAAATCCACCTAAACCATAAGAGAATCCATAAAAGAACTGGTTTGCTAACTGTTTATTTTTATAAAGTGAATAGATATAGCTAAGTGTTGCTGTGTGATACAGGGCAAAACTAAATGCGTGTAAGCTTTGAGATATAAAATATATAGGTAGTGAAGTTGGGAACATAAAGACTAAAAACCATCTAAGTGTAGTGATGATTATAGTAAATTTTATGATAGATAAAAGAGAGAATTTTTTTAAGAGTGGGGCTTGATAATTTAACATTATAATTTCACAAATAATTCCAAAAGCCCATAAATAACTAACCATCTCTAAATCTATACTTCTATCTGTGGCATAAATTGTAAAGAAGTTATAAAAAGAGCCAAATGCTACTTGCATTAAAAACATACTAACCCATAGTTGCCAGTGAGTTAGCATTGAAAATTTTTCGTGACTCTCCTCTTTTTTTTCTATTTTATCTTCAGCTTTTGAGACTAAAAACCCAAAAATAGAGACAATTATAACTGAAATCAGAAGATAAATAATTCCTAGAGTTGGAGTTAAAAATTTAGCTAAAACAAGAGTTATTAACATAAATCCAATTGAGCCATAGAGTCTTGATTTACCGTAATTTTCTTTGAGTTTTGCTAAAGATATAGTTTCAATATAAGGAAGAGTTAGACTCATTCCAATTCCAAAAAAAATATTACTAATCATAAATAGATAAAAATACTCCATTGTAAAGAAAAATGAACCAACACCAATTATATTTAAAATTGAGGCTGTAATAAATAGTTTTTGATTCAATTTAAATTTTTTCAGAAAGAAAAATGGAGTTAAGAATCTAATAAGTGGTAAAATTGCAAAAACTACTCCTATTTGAGTTGGACTATATCCTAAATCATTTAAAACTTTTGGCATAAATATAATATAAACTGCAATTGAAGCAAAATAGAAAAAGAAAAATGCAGAAATATCTTTAAAGAATCTATTTATCATATGTTACAACAGTTGCTGATATTAAATCGTGTAGTGCTTTTTTATCTTTTCTCATTAGAGGCATAATGACTCCAATTAAGATAGTAGCTGAAAACAGAAACATAATAAATCTAAAAACAGCTTTTGGAAAAGAGATTAATTTATGCGTTTTAGCATCTACAACTCTCATCTCAAATGCTTTTTTCCCAGGGGTTTGACCATTTTTAACCCAAAATATAACGGTTATCAATCCATAGACTAAAACAACTAAAAATGGTGCTAACTCATTTGAGTTAAAATCATCTTTACCATCAAATACAACATATCCAAAAAAATAAATTAAAGGAACATATATCATAAAAAAGTCAATTAAAAAAGCTTTTAATCTCTGCCAAAAAGAGGGTATTTTAATATTTTCATCTTTCATTTGTGAATTTGTAATTTTAGGTGAATTTTTAATATTTCGCCATCTTGCCATTATTTACCTTAATCGTTTTTTTTAATAATGGGTAACACAATTTTAAATTCTGCTCCCTCATCGGAATTTGTAACTAATAATTTACCTTTCATATTTTTCTCTACTATTACTTTTGACATATAAAGTCCCATTCCAACACCTTTTCCTTGGTCTCTTGTAGTAAAATATGGCTCAAAAATTTTATCAATTATCTCTTTATCAATTCCACCTGCATTATCTTTAAATATAATAGTTGTACTATTTTCATCTTTTGAAACATCAATCTCTATTTTTGCGTTTAAAATATTTTTTTCTATTAGTGCATCTTTTGCATTATTTAAAATATTTAGAACAACTTGTGAAAATTCATCAGGGGAGCCACAAACTATAATATCATCTATTAGATTTTTTTTAATTTGAATACTATGACTTTGCATTGAGGCATTTAAAAAATTCATAGTTTTATTGATAGTTACCTCTAAATTAAATTCATTAACTCCTTCACTTGATTCAAATAGAGTTCTAAAACTATCAATAGTTTGAGACATAAATTGAATCTGTTTCATAGCATCTTTTTCAGAGCGTTGGATATACTCTAAATCCAACTCTCCATCTTCATAAGATACATAAATATCTTGTAAAATTAGTGCTGTTGCATTTAGTGGTTGTCTCCATTGGTGAGCAATATTTCTAGCCATTTCACCCATTGCAGTAACTTTTGTCTGTTGGAGTATAATTTCATCTTTCTCTTTTTGTTTTTGAATTTCTTCTCTTATTCTCTCTTCTAGTGAAAGATTTAACTCTTGAATTTTTCGTTTTAACTTCTCCTCTTTTATAAAAATAATAGTAACACTTATTAATAAAACAAATACTAGTACAAATAATATATTATTTATAATACCTTGCCAAATTCCATTATCTCTAAAGTAGTTAATTAATAGTTGATATAAATTATCAATATTCTCTCTCATCTCTAATTGGCTATCTTGTTTATATATATCTTGAATAACTTTGGCATTCTCTATTATTAAATTTGAGTGAAGTTTTAGAGCTTCAACTATCTCATAGATTTCACTATCTTGTTTAAATTCATTATTAATGCTTAATACTACTTCTTTTAATCTATCTATATTTATTTTCTTATCGAAATTCGCAAATGTGAAAAGTGCAATTACATTATTTGAAATTTGCATAATTGAATTTAACTTTTTATCATCAACCTTAAACATAAAATTATGCAAATTATTATGTAAATCAAATATATATCTAATTGAGTTATTTACAACTGCTGTTGTAGATTTATATTTTTCAATATTATTTTTTCTATCTGCATAAATTTTACTCAAATGAGATAGCTTTTTATCTATATTTTTATTTAAAAGTTTAAGTGATAATTTTTTATCATTTTCAAGAGTATATAAATTTTTTTCAAAATCCCCTAACTTATCTACTATCAAATCATAATTTAAATAGTTTAATTTTAATTTAAAAACATTTTCTATCTCTTGATTTGCAAGTTTTAAATTTTGCACAACTAAGAGTATCTGAGCTTGATTTTTCATCTTCTCTAAAGTAGAATTAAAATAGTAATAAGTAAATCCAACAATTATGGCAAAAATTGGTAAAAGCGAAATTAGAGTTATAAATTTTTTACTCCGTTTCATTTATCTCCCCTGTTAAAGTGTGTAAAAATTTAACTATTTTATCAATTTCATCTTTTTTTAAAAACCTTCCCAATTGATGATAAGCCATCTTTTTTACAGCTTCATTTAATGTTTTAATTGAACCATCGTGAAAGTATGGAGCTGTTTTAGCAATATTTCTTAAACTTGGAACTTTAAAATAAAATTTATCATACTCTTTTTTTGTAACATTAAATCTTCCTAAATCGTGTGTTTGTACATTTTCATCTTTCTTAAATTTACCAAAAATTCCGATTTTTTGAAATAGATTTCCACCAATATTTATTCCATTATGACAAGCTATACAACCTTTTGATTTAAAAAGTTTAAATCCTTCTGCTTCCTCTTTACTTAAAGTTATCTCTTTTCTTAAAAATTTATCAAATTTTGAATTTGGAGTTATAAGAGTCTTTTCAAATTCAGCTATCGCATTAACAATATTTTCTATTGTAATTCCATCACTATAAATTTCATTAAACTCTTTCTTATAGCTGTTATCTTTAGATAATTTTAAAACAACTTTTTCAAAGCTACTATCCATCTCAATTGGATTTACGATAGGCCCTTTTGCTTGTTCGTGTAAATTTTTAGCTCTTCCATCCCAAAATTGCACAAAGTTATACTCTGAATTATAAACAGTTGGTGCATTTATAGAACCTTTTTGCCCACGAATTCCGAATGAAGTTTTTAATCCATCAACACCATAATTTTGAAGTGAATGACAAGTGGCACAAGAGATAGTCTCATCTCCTGAAAGCCTTACATCTAAAAAAAGTTTTTTACCAAGTTTTGCTTTTTTTGTATTATGTTTTATATTTTGTGGTAGAGGTAAAAACAGATCCTCACCACTTAATGAATTAACTAAAAATAGAATTAGCACTAACTTTAAAAATTTACTACTCATAACCCCTCCTAACTATTTATTAATGTTTAACAATAAGATTAATATTTAAATTTTTAAAATCTAAAATAAAATCTTCTCCTATCTCTTGAGATACATCATTCTCCTCATCATAAATCCAATTTATTTCTATATTATTTCCTTTTTTTCTAGCTTCATCAAACAGAACAAACATATCAAAGAATACTTTAAAACTACTAGAGTTTATATAATTTAATTCAAAATTTATTTTCGTAATTTTTTGTGCTGATTTAAAATACTCTTCAACCCAACTATTAATATTTTCATAAAACACAAAACTATCTTCAGGATAACTATCACCCACTATATCTATTAGACCACTTAAAGCATTCATATCTATTTGTGGGGAAGAATCTGTTTTTTTAATATTTAAATTTTCCATATCTTTATCCTTTTATTTTTAATCCAATAAACGATATATCATCATTTTGTTGTTCTTTATTTTTATATTCAGTAAGTGTATTTAATAAATACTCTTTTTGTAGATTCATATCTAAATTTTGACAGTTTTGAATTAAATTTAAGGTTCTTCTATTTCCAAATGGAAGAGATTTTTTTCCACCAAGTTGGTCTGTAAATCCATCACTATAAACATAAATATTTGTGTCTGATTGAATTTTAAAAGTATGCTCTTTAAACTTAAATTTTTCATTACTATCTTTATAACCTACAGAGTGTCTATCTCCTCTAATTCTTTTAACTTCATTATTTGAAGAGATTATTATATCATTTCTAGCACTAGCAAATTTTAAAATTTTTGTAATTTTATTATAGTATAAAACTTGTCCATCAAATCCTACATTTGATTTTGAAGATTTTTTAGTCTGTTCTAAAAGATGTTTTATCTCATAATTAAATTTTATTAAAATATCTGAAGGACTAATATTTTGTAGGTTTTTTATCTCTTTTATAATTTGTCTTTGTAGTGTTTTTACTATCATAGTTACAAAAGCCCCAGGTACTCCGTGGCTTGTACAATCTATATTCATAAGCAAACACTCATTACTATTTAGCTTTTCAAATAAAACAATATCTCCTCCGACTGTATCTTTTTGTTTTAATATTATAAAATATTCATTGAAAAAATACTTTATTGCCTCTTCTTTATAATTAAATGTTTGTTGAATAATAGATGCAAAATCAATAGACTTTGAAATTTGAGTATTAATATTTTTAAGCTCTCGTGTTCTATCAACTATTTTAGAATTCATTGAAAAAAATGAATTGGACATAACTC
This sequence comes from Campylobacteraceae bacterium, assembly GCA_016744535.1. Taxonomy (GTDB): domain Bacteria; phylum Campylobacterota; class Campylobacteria; order Campylobacterales; family BB28; genus BB28. The sequence continues at coordinate 11,777 of JADGEE010000017.1, read as the reverse complement.
CTATCTCATCATTATAAAATTTATGTTTTTTTAATTTTATATCAGGATTGTTAATAAATCTATTTATTGATTGAACCAAAAAATCCACAGGTTGCAATATTTTTAATTTAAGCACATACATTAAAATAAAAAACAGTATTAAAAATACTGTATATAGAGCTATTATAATATTAAGTTCTGTCTCTCTTAAGTTTGTTAATTTTGTTATATCTTTGTTTGTTCTATTTTGAATAGATACTAAAAACTCATCAATAGGTAGCATAATTTTCTGTTTTGCACTATGATAATCTTTTGAGTGCATAAGTTCTATAGCCAACTTTTGATTTTTTGATTTTCCAAGCATTGCCTTAAATGCTTTAACTTCAAGATTTACTAACTCATTTGAATTATTTTCAGCCTCTTTTAATTTATCAAATTCATATTTACTATAAGGCATTTTTTTAAGAATATCCCTTAGAGAGATTTTTTTTAATTTAGATGGATGTCTTTTTTCTCTTAACTCTTTTTCAAAATCCCAATAAATAGCATTGTAGTTTTTTGGAGCTTCTAGTTTACCATCTCTTATATCTAATATTTCAAAATAATTTTGCCTATAAATATCATCTCCTGTTACAACATAAGTTCTTGCAAATCTAGTTAAATCATCAGAACTTTGCCTTAATATATCTGCTTTTTGAGTAAGTTCGTATCTATTATTTTCTAAAATATTTAATTTTTTTGATAGAGTATACATATCGTGTAATAGATAAAAAGTGATTCCTAATCCTATAAAAAGACAAAAAATTAAAAAAGAGAAAAACTTTTTTAATTTTATATCTAAAAGTTTACCCATTAAAAAATTCCTTTATCTCTTTTTCTTCGATTATATCTTCATTATATTTGATAATTACTCTATTTTCACTCTCATTGATGTAATGCTCAATTATCCCCTTAACTACATTTAAGCCACTAATTTTATCTTTATTAATATCTTTTAAATCAATATATAAATTTTTTCTCTTAGATGGATTTTCCATTTTAGCTATTAAAATAATCCAACCAATAGCTATTACGATTATTGAGTAAGATAAAATTGTCAAGTCACCATATTTAATATAACTAGCCCCAATAAGTCCACCTATAAAAGTTCCAAAATAACCAAATGAGTTAAAAACCCCTAAAGCACTCCCTCTTTGATGAGCTTTTGCCAATTTTGAAGTGAGTGATTGCATAATTGGTTCGTGTACATTAAATCCAATAAAAAAGAGAGTTATACCTATTACAAATAATATCTCATTATGGCTAAAACCTATAATTAAAAATGAAATTAGAAAAAATATTATACCTGCGATTAAAACTTCTCTATATTTACCTTTTTTTTCTGCTAAAATCGCAGAGGGTGCCATTGCAATTACTCCTAAAATTAGTGCAGGAAGATATACTTTAAAAAGTTCACTCTTCTCCCATCCAAACTCTTTTGTTAAAAATATTGGAATAATTAAAAATGTAAGAGACATTAACCCCTTTTGTAAAAAGTTAGTGATATTCATTTTAATTAAATTTATATCTTTTAAAATATCTTTTAAATTGGAGTTATTTTCACTAAAAGTATAGATTACTTTTGGAGGATTTGGAACTTTAAATAGTAAAATTAGAATCGATATAAAAACTAAAATAGTTGTTAAAATAAATAGTTTATCAACCCCGTAATAACCACCAATTACAGGACCTGCAAACATTGCAATTGCAAAAGCCCCTGCAATACTTCCTCCCATTATAGCCATAGCTTTCGCCCTAGTCTCTTCAGGTACAAAATCACTTATCATTGCACTTACAACCGCTCCAATTGCACCAGCACCTTGTAGTAATCTACCAAGTAACAACATATAAATATCATCACTAATAGCACAAATAACTGAACCTATTGCAAAAATAACTAAACCGATAAATATAGTAACTTTTCTGCCTATTTTATCACTAAGCATTCCAAACGGTACTTGAAAAATCATTTGAGTTAGTGCGTAACCTCCAATTACAATACCAACTAAAAACTCATTTGAACCCTCTAACTCTAACGCATAAACTGAAAGTATAGGCAATACAATAAAAAGCCCTAAAAATCTAAGTGAAATAATTAAACTAAGTGGAAAAATATCTTTTAACATTGAAACCTTTCTTATTTTCTACCGCAAGGAGTTGAGATAACTTCTTTTGTTATTTTATCTAATATAGTAGTTACTTTATCAACTATTTTACAATCTTTTAAATTATAATTTTTACTCCATTTTTTTGGATTATGATAAGCTATTCTTGTTTGAAGTTTTGCGTCTTTATAAACTAATATTTTAAGTGGTAAATCGAGTCCAGTTAAAGCATCTTTTTGCATAATTTTAGTTCCAGCTTTTGGATTTCCAAAAATTATAACTTCATTATCTCTTAGAGTCATATTAACATCAGTTGCATTTTGTTTATGGTCAATTCTAGCAAATATAGTTAAATTTCTATCTATTAAGCTATTCTCTAATTTATTCATAGTTATATCTACGCTACACTGACTACTTTTTATAATTAAATCATTACTAGCAAAACTCGTAAAAACACTAATCATTAAAAAAAATAATTTTCTCATAATGGACTACCTTTTTTTAATTAAATTGTAACTAAGTTAATCTTATTTAGCACTTTCTTTAAATTGGAGTTGGAGAAGAATCTGAACTAAAAATGATTATTTAAAATAGATAATAAATGGCGTTGTATCCTTTAATCATTTTTCTCTATTATTTATTTGATATGCTTCATTTGTCGCTTATTTATATTTGATAACTCTCTCTTTTCATATTTTTTTATATCTAAATTATATTTTCTTAAAAATGGTGGAATTTTTCGACCGCTTATTTTCATAATATCTTCAAGTATTAAATTTGCTATAAAATCATCATCTTTTTGACACTCTTTTGTTAAATACTCAAAGATATATTCAGATAATCTATTTAGAGATATTTGCCAAGTTGAATCAGTTTTAGAGTAAATCCACTTACTAAATTTATAAAAACCACTAAAAACATTGCTATCTTCCCATAATAAAATTATAGTTTTTTTAAAATTTCCACTATTATAAGTTAAATCCCAAAATCTAGCAAATCGTTTCATCTTTTGCATTTTTTCATAACTAATTAAATTATTTTGTAAAATTTCATAAGGAGGAGTATCGGAATATAGCATTTGATAATCAATATCGTGTCTTGATATTGTAGTTCCTGATAATTTTTTTAAGATTCCTATTTGAATTTCAGAATCTGTAATTGAAGTTAGTAAATTTAAATTATTTCCAAAGCTTTCAATTGATTCATTTGGTAATCCTACAATTAAATCTAAGTGCATATGTGCATTTGTATTTTTATCTAAAAACTCTAAATTATCTTTTATTCTATCTAATTTAATTTTACGGCTAATATTTAGGGCTATTTTTGAATTTAAAGTTTGAATTCCCACTTCAAGTTGAAGTGATGCTGGTGGAAATTTAGCGATTTTATCTCTTAAGCTTATAGGAAAATTATCAGGAATTACTTCAAAATGTAAAAAATATGGAGACTCTTTTGCTAAAAAAAAATCTAATAACTTATTTGCTACTTTTATATTTAAATTAAATGTTCTATCTATAAATTTAAAACTTCTAACTCCTCTTTGCCAAAGTATTTCAAATTCACTTAATAACTTTTTAATATCAAAATATCTAACACCTTTTTCAATCGAAGAGAGGCAAAATTCACATAAGTACGGACATCCTCTTGATGCCTCTACATAAATATAGCGATTCTTTACATCTTCGTCACTATAATATTTATAAGGTAACTTAATTTTATCTAGTGAAATTTGAGTTATTTTAAATACTCTATCTTTTGGTGGATTATTACTTAATATATTTTTACACAACTCATAAAAAGATAATTCACCCTCACCACTAATAATATAATCAGCTAAATCAAAATTTACTCTAAAAGGCTCATAACTAACTTCAGCTCCACCTAAAACTATTATAGTTTGAGGAGAAACTTTTTTAATTATTTCGATTAATTTTTGAACCTCTAAAGCGTTCCAAATATAAACACCTATCCCAATAATTTTTGGTTTTAATTTTAATATTTTTTCTGCAACATCCGAAATATTCTCATTAATTGTAAACTCTAAAATAGTGGCATTACTCTCAAACTCTTTTAAATTTGCAAGTAAATAGCGAAGACCAATAGCAGAGTGAGTATATCTAGCATTCAGTGTTGTTAATACAATTTTTTTCATCAATTTTTTTTATTCTTTTTTGAGAATATTTTGAGGCAATTAAATTTAATGGCTTATTTAATAACTCTATTGTGGCTTCAGCAGATTTTTTGATAAGTTCAGGTAGATGTTTTTGTTCTATTTCATTAAATTGATTTAAGACAAAACTTACAACTTCACTTCTATATTCTGGTTTTCCAACCCCTATTCTAACTCTAATATAATTATTACCTATATTAGAATCAAGTGATTTTAAACCATTATGTCCGCCACTTGAACCACCTAATTTAAACTTAATTGCACCAAATTCTAAATCTATATCGTCGTGGATTACTATAACTTCATTAATTTTATAAAAGTTTTTTACAGCAATAGCACTCTCACCAGATAGATTCATAAAAGTGTGAGGTTTTAATAGAAAAAAATCGGGAGCTTTAAAAAGCTCCCCTTTAAAAGCAGATTTATTTATTGTAGTGTTTTGAATATTTTTAATTAAATAATCAATAACCATAAACCCTATATTGTGTCTAGTATTTTCATACTTTTGTCCAATATTACCAAGACCGATAATTAACATTATTTAACTTTAATAACTCCAACAACAGCAATACTAGGATTTAAATAACATTTAACATTTTCAGGGAATTTTAAATCTCTGATTAAAATTGATTCATCAACATTAAGTGATTCAACATTTAATTCAAATTTAGCAGGAAGATTTTCAGGTGTTGATTTAACTTTTATTCTTTTTCTATGAAGAGCTAAAAGACCTTTATTTTTAACTCCAACTGGAACTCCAACAGTTGTTACTGGAATATAAAAATAATTTTCTACACCTTTTTGAGAAACAAGCAAATCAATATGTTTAAGATTACCAGTAAGTGGATCTTTTTGATACTCTTGAATTACAACTTCAAACTCTTTGTCTTCAACTTTTACAGGAAATGTTAAAGTTGTTTTATTTTTAACCATTTTAATAAATTCATTTGTTTTAAACGCACAGCTTATATTTTCAACTTTTTTTCCGTAAATATTAGCTATTAGATAACCATCTTTTCTAAGCTTTTTAGTATTAGCTCTTTCAATACTATCTCTAATAATACCTTCTAACATTTTTTACCTTTTATTAAATTTTTTAAGACACTTATTCTACTAAAAAATTAATTAATTATTAATAAATTAAAAAACTTGACAACTATTCACTCAATTTTGTATAATACTATTAGCAATTAAATATGGTGAGTGCTAAAATGATTGATAAAAAGAGTTTAATTTTAGAAAATATTATAAGAGAATACTTGAAGACTCCTGAACCAATTGGTTCAGAACAGCTAAAAACTAAATTGCATATTAAAATTTCATCTTCAACTATTAGAAGTTATTTTAAAAAGCTTGAAGATGGTGGATTTTTAATGCAAATACATATTAGTAGTGGAAGAATACCGACAAATTCAGCCCTAAAGAGTTATTGGAAAAGTATTTTAGTACCACTAAATAATATAAATATATCAAGTGTAGATAATTTAAAAGAGTCAGCTGAAGATGAAAATATTTTTTTTATAGCTAAATTTATAAAAGAGAATAATTTAGTTGAAACTATTAATGTAAGAGATAAATATCTACTTTTAATTTTTAGTGAGGGTGAAGTTGTAGTTGAGTATTCAAATGCACTAGAGAGATTTCTACAAGGTTTGTTAGGGCTTGATTTAAATGATTTAAAGCAGATTTGTAATCAAGTTGGAGCATTTAACTTAAGTAAAAAAATTGATGATTTTTTAAGTGATGAGATTCAAAGAGCTGGAGAGAGAGAGCTTTTAGAGATGTATCACAATGAAATGGTTGATGAGCGTTTTTTTCTTAATTCAATTGATGGTTCTTTAATTGATAGGGTTGAGAATGGGTTAAATTTTATTTCAAAAGAGTATATGTTGATTAAACAAGATGCTCTAATCGAAGAGAGAAAAGCAAAACTTATCTCAATTGGGCATTTGTCAAGAGATTTTGAAAATTTTTTTAATAAAGCCGTCAAAGTTTAAAATAAATTTTTTATAAAACCATTTTTATATCACTATGTTTTTTTAATTTTTCAAAAATAGCAACTCTCTCTTCATCACTTTTAACGTCAATTTTTATACTAAAACTTTTATATTTACCTTTTTTGCTAACTTTTGATGCTTTTAATTGATATTTTTTATCTATAATTTCAAAAACTGCGATTTCTATATTCTCTTTAAATTCTCCAATTAGTCGATATTCCCACTCGCAAGGAAAATTTAACTCTAATTTTTTATCATCTAGTGAAATCACCGTTTTTACCTCCACTCTTTTTCTCTAATTGAATATTTTCTATAATCATCCCTTTATCAATCGCTTTAACCATATCATAAATTGTTAAAAGTCCTATGCTAACTCCTGTCAATGCTTCCATCTCAACGCCTGTTTTACCTTTTAATTTAACTGTTAAAAAAAGTTTAAAACTGCACTCTTGTGGATACTCTTCTATATCACAATTAATTGAAGTTAATATTAAAGGGTGACACATTGGTATTAATTCACTTGTCTTTTTTGTTCCCATAATAGAAGCCACAACAGCAGTTTGTAAAACGGGTCCTTTTTTAGCCGTATTTTGAACTACTGCTTCATAAGCATCTTTTGACATTTTAATAATACCACTTGCAACGGCTGTTCGGACAGTGTCATTTTTAGCTCCAACATCAACCATTTTAGGTCTATCTTGTTCGTCTAAATGTGTTAAATTCATATCTCTCCTTAAAAACTATTGCGAAATTATATCATTTATTGTCTCTTTTATATTTTTAAATTTAAATTTTTAGCTCAATCCAAATACATTTGAAAGTGTATTAATATAATTAAAATATCCTGTAATTGCTACAGCTTCTACTATCTCTTTATCACTATAACCAAGTAATTTTAAATTATCAATCTCATCTTTTAGAATTTTATAATTATCTTTTTTAGATGCTTTTACACAAAAACGAAGTAGACTTTTCTCTCTATTATCTGTATCAATTGCATCGATTCCTTCTAATATTTGGTTAATTCTCTCTTCACTTAGTCCAAGCATTTTTGCAATACTTTTATGCACATCTACACACATTTTACAACCATTTTCAATTGAAACAAGTAAAGCTATACTCTCTTTTGTTGAGTATGGGAGTAGAGTTTCATTTAATAAATATCCTTGAACCATCGCATCAGTTGCAAAATATACTGGTTCGTGTAGAGCCATTAATTTAAAAATATCACCTAGTTTTCCACTCTTTTCTAAAATTTCTCTTGCTCTGTTCTGAATTTCGGGTGTCATCTCTTCAAGTTCAGGTAATTTAATATGTGCCATTTTTTTCCTTTTTAATATTTAAGTTATAATTAGATAAAGAATCGAAATAAAAAATGTTAAGTATTACTTTACACTTTTTGAATTATAGAAAATATTTACTTAATAAAATATAAGAGGATTATATGAAATATAAAATGTCTGAATTAGTTAAATTATCTCAAATACCAAAATCAACTATACTCTATTATATAAAAGAGGGATTATTACCAAATGCTGAAAAATTAAAAACAAATGTACATCTATACAATAGTGAGCATTTAGAGTTATTAAAATATATAAAATATATGCAACAGGAGTTTAACTGTTCTATCTCTAAATTAAAAGAGATTTTAGAAAATAAAAATACATCTTTTTCAACTTCAACTTTAATGCTTATGCCTCTACTTGAATCTCTGATTGGCTCAAATAAAGATGAGTATACAAAAAATGAATTATTAATAAAATCTTCTATTAGTGGAAAAGAGTTAAATAATTTAATAAAAGAGGAGATTATCATACCAATTGATGAGAATAAATTTAGTGATAAAGATTTATCAATTTTAAAATTAATTCAAAAATTTAATGAAATTGGTATATCAACTAAAATATTAAAAGATTATGTCAAATATTCTAAAGAGTTAGCAAAGTTAAACTCTAAATTGCAAAAAGATTTATGCAAAGTTAGAAGTGATGAAAATTTTTCAACTCTTTGGCATATCCAATTAGAGACTATATTTAATGCAAAAGAGTATATTTTTAATCGTCATACTTATAGAGAATTTATGAATAATTTAAAAGAGGAAGTTAAAGAGAGTTAAATGAGATTTTTATACTCTTAGAGATACATAACCTGTGATAACAAAATAAGTAATAAAACTATAATAAATGGAAAAAGATGAGAGGTGAAAAGCCAAGGATTTATCTTAAAAAACTTTTGATTAAAGCCTCTAATCCCTAGCCACAAACCAAAAAATGCTTTAATAGATAAAACTATCTGAAAATAGCTCAATCCATCTGAACTAATCTCTCCAAAAACTTCTATAAACATATAGATACCAGTAGCCACAGCTATTAACAGAGCATTAGGTACGACTTTTCGTACATTCTTCATAATAGCTTCTCGTGCTTTTATAGTCTCATCTGGATTTAAGCTCTCTTTCATTTTGATCATAAAAAGATTATCTACTATTAAAAATCCTCCATAAATGAAAACAGCGTATATGTGAATGATATGTATTATATTGTATATGATGATTTATCCTTTAAGGTATTTTATATTTACTGTCATTAGGAGAAATATTTTAATTTAATCCAACTAAAAATTACATTAACATAAATATTTATAAAAACATAACATATAGTTAAAAAATATAAAACACTCTCTTTTTTAAATAAAAATATAATTAACTTTTACTACAATACAGATAAGAAAATATAATTAATAAAATAAGAGGGTATTTTAATATGGATATTAGATTTAATATATTAGTAGTTGAGGATAGTTCTACTTTAGCAGCTGTTGTAAAGTATAAATTACAAGAGAACTTAAATTGTAATGTAGTGATAGCAAAAAATTATGAGGAGGCAATTTTTTATTTAGAAGAGAGTGATATGAAATTTTTAGTAGCACTCTCGGGACTCAATCTTCCAGATGATCCAGATGGAGAAGTTATTAAGTATTTAGCTAAAAAGAGGATACCTGTAATTGTAATGACAAGTTCTCTTAATAAAGATACCAGAAAGAGACTTCTTTCTGAACATATTTTAGGTTATGTTATTACGGAGAAAATTGATGATATTAATTATGCCGTTAAATTAATAGATAGAATTTATAAAAATAAAAGTATAGATATATTGGTAGTTGATGATTCTGCAACTGCAAGATTTGTAATTAAAAATTTTTTATTAGAGAGAAATTATAATATAATAGAGGCTAAAGATGGAGTTGATGCCTTGGTAACTCTTAAACAAAATTCAAATGTGAAATTAGTAATTACAGATTATAATATGCCAAAAATGGATGGATTTGAATTAATTTCACAAATTAGAGAAAAATATAATAAAGAACAAATAGCAATTATTGGAATTTCAGGAAGTGATAGTGGTAAACTATCAGTTCAATTTCTTAAAAATGGAGCAAATGATTTTTTAATAAAACCTTTTGAAGCAGAAGAGTTTCACTGTAGAGTTGAACAGAGTATAGAAAATATTTTAAACATAGAAGCTATTAATGATTTAGCAAATCGTGATTATTTAACTAAAATGTATAATAGAAGATTCTTTTTTGATAATGGTGGAAAAATTTATAAAAATGCAAAAAAGAGAAATAAAAATTTAACAGTTGTTATGATGGATATAGATTTTTTTAAAAAAGTAAATGACACTTATGGACATAGTGCTGGAGATGATGTTTTAAAATTAATGTCAGAATTATTAAAAACTACTTTTGAGAGAAAATACATGATTCCTTCACGACTTGGTGGTGAAGAGTTTGCAATTTTATTTGAAAATATAGAAAAAGAGAAAGTTTTTATGGCAATGGATAATTTTAGAAAAAAAATTCAAAATACACCTTGTCATACAAGTGATAAGCAAACTATAAATTTTACAACAAGCTTTGGAATATCTTCAATTTTAGGTAAAAATTTTGATGATTTTTTAAATAATGCAGATAAAATGTTATATGTTGCAAAAGAGAATGGCAGAAATAGAGTTGAAATGGATGGCGAAGTAGAGTTATAAAAAATAAAGGATAAAGTTTGAAAGATTTAATGACAGATATTTTTATTAATTACTCAAAATATATTATATTTTTTCACGTTTTGAGTGCAATTATATGGATAGGTGGAATGATAGTAGTAAGGTTTAGTGTACATTACGCTATGCAAAATATAAGTGAACCAAAAATTAAATTAGCAAGGACGCTAGAGATACTAAAAAGTTTTTTTAATTTAGTTATTCCTGCTATTGTTTTATTAATAATAACAGCTGTTTTTATGGCGATTGGAATGGGATTTAAAGGAACTGAACTTTATATGATAGTACATATAAAAGAGGCTATTTGGACCATTATGACTATAATTTTTATATATATTTATATTAAAAGAGATAAAGCCGAGAAAGCATTTGTATCAGGTGATTTAGAAAAAACAAAAAAAGAGTTGTCTTTATTGCCAAAATATTTAATTCCATTAAATATAATTCTTGGGTTATTTGCACTCTATTTTGGTATAACTCTTAGAGGTTTTTAATGCTAAGATTATGTTCAAGCTCATCTACAAGAGGTAAACTTTTAAAAGATTCTAAAATTGAATTTATTCAATCTTCTTGTAATTTTGATGAGGAGAGTATTAGTTCAAAAGAGGCTAGAGAGTTTGTATATTTGGCTACTTATGGTAAATTTCAAGATGCCTTAAATAGATATGGTTTTGAAATGCCTATTTTAGTAGCTGATACAGTTGTAAGCGTAGATAATAAAATTCTTAGAAAAGCTAAAAATTATGAAGATGCAAAGAGACTTTTAGAACTTCAAAGTGGAAGTAAAGTCTCAATTATCACTTGTATGATTTATAAAAGTATGGATAAAGAGATGATTGACACTAGCTCTACTGAATACTTATTTAATAAATTTAATGAAGATGATTTAAATGAGTATTTAGAATCAGAGTTATGGCAAGGAAAAGCTGGTGGAATTATGGTTGAGGGTTTTGCAAAGAAGTATATTAAAGAAGTAAATGGTTATGAATCAACTGCTATGGGACTTTGTATTGAACGATTAAAAGAGATAATAGATTTTAAAAGGATGTAATTTTGTATAAAAATTTTTTTAAACCCTTAGTTGATAAACTCTTAGCACTTATTTTAATAATTTTATTCTCTCCAATAATTTTAATAATATCTCTTTTGATTTTAATAAAAATAGGAAAGCCAATATTTTTTATTCAATCAAGACCTACTTTAAATGAGAAAATTTTTAATATATATAAATTTAGAACGATGACAAATGAAAAAGATGAAAATGGAAATTTACTATCTGATGAGTTACGACTTAAAGGTATTGGAAAAATAATAAGAACTTTGAGTTTAGATGAATTACCACAACTTTTTAATGTGTTAAAAGGTGATATGAGTTTTATAGGTCCTAGACCACTTTTAATTGACTATTTAAGTCTATATAATAGTGAGC
>JADGEE010000114.1 GCA_016744535.1 Campylobacteraceae bacterium | reverse complement strand
TGTCTCTATTAATGACCTTTTTCTGAGTAATATTTTATCTAACATTGGCATTAATTTATTTTTCATACCTGTTACTAATTGCACTCCTTTATCCTTTAAATATTCAAATAGTTTTGCTGATATATAACCCTTATCTCCAAATAGTTTACTTGATACATTTTTTACTAAAATATCTATTACATTTATATTCCTATCATCTACATTTCCCTGTGTGATAGTCAATGAAACAACCTCTCCTTTTTCATTAATAATAAGATGTAATTTAAATCCAAAAAACTATCCCATCGTTGATTTACCAACTTTAGCTATATCTTTAAATACACTATTTTGCTTTATTCTTTTATTTTTACAAACTACTATTTTAGTAGAATCTATGAATGAAATATTATCTGATTTTACCTCTCTTTTTGTTTTTACAAATACAATTAATGGTATAAAAACACTTGGTATTAATTCTATAAATCTTGTATATTTTACTATATTTGGAAATGCTGATTTTAAATTTTTATAAACATACTTTATATAATAATCTTTAAATGTTCTATAACCACTATTATGAAAATATATTAATATTGTCATAATTTCACTCATTGATAATTTTGAATTGTATTTTGATTTACTCTTTTTATCTTCAATAAATTTTTTATTGTATTCTTCTTCAAATTCTTTGATAAAATTATCACAATCATAAAATATTTTTGTTAAAATAACTTTAGTCATCATTTTTTATTATTTCTAATGTGTGTAAGTTAAGGATGACTATTTTTATATTAATTTTTTATTAAAAAATAACTCTCTTTTTTGACGAACTCAGGTTTATAGTTTTTCTCAAAAAAAAGGTTTAAAAGAGGGAAGTATAAATGATATAAAAGCAATTTTTATGGCAGAGAAATATACTCGTGAAGTATTAAAATTATTATCTAAAAATATTGATGATAGTTTTATTTTAAAAATAGCGAATAAAGTCTCCTTATTTGCTTCAATTAACGAAAAATCAGCCTAATTTTTTGACTAAGGTATTGATGATAGAATTTAAAATTTAATCTTCTCTCACTTTTTGCAAACTTTAATTATTTAATATTTTTATTTTATTAAAAGATTTTAAGAGTAAAATCTATGAAGAATTACTTTTAATAACGGATGTTACGATGACTTTTCAAGAGTATCCATAGTTTTGGTTTTCAAAACATCTAATAATACACTGATAATATGTCAAGAAGACCTATAATAGGGAATATATTAAAAAACTTAGCGTAACATCAGTTAATAAATCTATTAATAAGAGGTCAAAAATGGAAGAGATAACGGAGATAGTTAAATCTTTACAAGATGATAGCTTCGACTTTAAAATTAGTAAGAGAGAAAAAAATATAGATTGTACTCATATACTATCAATTGTACAAAAATCAAAATCAAAATATTATATGGGTTATTTAAAATTTTATAAAAATACTAAAAATATTTATTATAAAGATTTATATTTAAGAGTTGATAAAATATTTTTTCTTGAAATTGCAAATATAACTATTGATGATGAATATAGATTCCACCTATTAAAAACAATTTTAGGTAAAAGACAATTTTCTTTAAGTGATAATGAAATAAATTGTTATTTAATTGATTACTCAATTAATATAAATTGGTTAAAAGAGTTAAAAAAAGGACAACTTGGTAAGTTAAAAGAGGATAAAAGTAAATATTTTTATCATAAAGGTGATGGAAAAAATATCAATTTTTATGAAATTTTTTTCTTAGAAAAAAATGGAATTTATTATACATTGTTAATACAAAATAATGTGGCTTACTCAAGATTAGAAGTAAAAGAGTTTATAGTCCAATTAAGTAAGCAAGATTTTGAAAAAATAACTAACTTAAGTTCAAAAGATGAAAAAGTGAACACTATCTTTGAAAAAATTGGAGATAACTATATAAATTCTCACGAATTTAAAGAGTTGAAAAATAATAATTTAGATATAAAAAAACAAATTTTAAATCACACAATAAAAAATGAAAATTTATCAAAAAATTTACAAGTGACATTTAAAGATTCCGAACTTAAAGATAAACAAGAGTTATTGAATAGTAGTTTTTCAAAATTAAATAAAATTAGTATAAAAATATTAAAAGAGCCATTTGATATCAAAAATATAAATACTTTGGCACTATACTTAAAAGAGTATAGTGAAATTTTGAGTATAGATATAAACATCTCAAATTTAGAAGAGGTAATAGCAAAACTTAGTGAAAATATATTTTTATCAAAAAATTTACAAGAGATATTTAAAAATAAAAATGCTATAGAAAATATAGTTGAAATGGTAGAATTAATTGAAGAGTGCCAAGATTCAATTTTAAATAGTAAATATGATTTTATGATAAATTTTATGATAGGTGATTTAATAGAAAAAATAGAATATATAAATAGTAAATTTGAATAAACTTATAATTAAATTCTATTTGGTATAACTTTTGCTTTAATACTTTTAATATTCATTAAAGGTTTAAAAATGGAAGCATTAGTTATATCAATAATTATTTATATGGTTTTAGTTATAATTGGTTTCACTACTTATATAATATATAGTTATTTAATAAGAGAAAAACCTACTTTAAAAGCTATAAAAATCAATAACTCTAGTATTTTATCAAATACCCAAAAAGTTGCAAAACTTGCTCTATCTTATAAAAATGGCTCAATTAGTCAAGCTGAATTTGAAGCAGAAAAGAGACAAATTTTAAGTTGAAATGTTTAACTTGTTTTAATTTCTCTTTTTATCTTATATGTAAAAAATGTCAGCAACTCTTTTTAACTCCAAATATAAAGAAAAAAATAGTTAAAAATGATATTATCGTATACTCATTTTATAGATATAGTGATATTGAAAATTTACTAAAATCAAAATATACAGTTTATGGCTCAACTATATATAAAATATTAGCTAAAAACTCATTTGAAATTTTTGCAAAAGAGTTTAATTTTAATAGTAAAATTTTTGCAATACCAATTGATGATAATGTAAATAGAAACTTTTCACACTCTGCAATTTTAACTAAAAGTTTAAAATCAAATTACATAATACCACTATATGGAAAGTTAAGAGCTACAAATAGAGTTCAATATGCAGGAAAAAGTAAATCATTTAGAGAAAAGAATCCAAGAGCTTTTAAATACAGTGCAAAAGAGGGGATAAATATAATTTTAGTTGATGATATAATCACTTATGGAGTAACTCTAAATGAAGCCATAGATACCCTAAAAAAGCACAATGTTAATATACTTTTTGCTTTAACTTTAGCAAATACAATTGATTGAATTTTATTTAATGTTTATTTCAGTTAAATTGAGTATAATTTCAACTCAATTTAACAATTGAAGTAAGCGGGAGTAGCTCAGTGGTAGAGCACGACCTTGCCAAGGTCGGGGTCGCGAGTTCGAACCTCGTCTCCCGCTCCAGTTTTTTATGTTAGTTTTGCCCGGGTGGTGGAATTGGTAGACACAAGGGACTTAAAATCCCTCGGCTTTTTTGCCGTGCCGGTTCAAGTCCGGCCCTGGGCACCATTTTTAAAAAAATGTGCCTAGTGAAAACTGACAACTTATAAAAATATGGCGATATCGCCAAGTGGTAAGGCCGGAGCCTGCAAAGCTCCTATCCCCGGTTCGAATCCGGGTGTCGCCTCCAATTGGTTAGAATAGAGTTATGTTAATTTGTGGATAGATGGCTGAGTGGTCGAAAGCGGCGGCCTTGAAAGCCGTTGAGGCGTAAGCCTCCTGGGGTTCGAATCCCTATCTGTCCGCCATACTTTCAAATGCTTTTTAAAAAAAACAATCAAATGATAATTTTAAAATTTTAACTTCATTAATAAAGTTATAGTTGGCAAATAAATTTATAAACTTCATAATATATATTAAAAATAAAAAATTAGTTAATAAAGCTTTTATACTAAATAAGGAATGTTAAATGTCAAATTTGGTTATGGAAATTTTAACTATATTAGGTGTAGTAATTGGTTTATTAGGCTTGATAGGGATTATTCCTATTATAAAAAAATATAGAGAAGATAAAAAGAAAATTTTAATAGAACCTAGTGAATTTTTTAAAAACATAAATTCAATAATGGATTTTTTAATTAATAAAAATAATAAATTTTCTAACTTTCTCGTTAAAGAAAAAATAAATGGTAAAGAAAAGTTTTTACCAAGTATTATTATTTTAAAAAGTGATATAGATAAACCTATTAAGATAAGTAATTCTTTAGATATTAATGAAGATATTAATAAAGTAAATGAAACTTTTAAAGATGAGTTAATAAAAAATGGTAAAAAAATATATGATACTCCTACATTTAGATTAGTAGGTATAGATAAAAAAAATAAATTAAAAATTGGTTTAAGTACATATTTTCAAACACTATCTACTTGTGACTTTTATTATTATAAGTTAATTGACATGTATAACACTAAAGATAAATTTAATGAAGAATTAATTAATAAATGGTACTCTTTATTAGAAAATATAACTTTAAAAAAAGATTTTACACAAATTAGTGGAAGTCTTGGATGTTCAGTTTTATTATTATTAAATAAAGGGAAAAAAAGCCCTGAATATGTATATTATATTGTTAAAAATACAAATCAAAAAAATGGTAATGATGATAAACATGTTGTTCCATCTTTTATGTATGAACCAACTAGAGAAATTAATATAGATAGTAAAAACAAAGATATAAAAGAAGAATTAAATTTAAAAAATCAAATATTAAGAGAATTTGGTGAAGAGTTATTAGATATTAAAGAATTAAATATTGAAGATATTCATGATAGCTTATTATTTAAATTAAAAAATAATTCCACTTTAAATAAACTTTCAAACTTATTAGATAATGAAAAAGCTGAATTACATATTATAGGACTTAGTTTAGATATATTTAGATTAAGACCCGAAATATTAACGGTAGTTATAGTTCATGAATATGAATTTTATGAGGAATTTATGACAAATAAAAAAACAAATTGGGAAATAGAACAACTCCATGAATATAACTTTAATGATGAAAAAGCATATAATGATTTATTAATTGATAAAGAAACTCCTTTAGTATCTCCTGCCATTTCAGCATTAGTATTAGGAAGAGAATTTATATTAAAAAATAATTTATTAAAAAAATAAATGTATAAAGGAATTAGCATTGCAATTTACTTATAACGAAAATTCAAAACAAGATACTTTAAATATAGAATCTGAAAGTTATAAATATCTATTTAAAGTTAGAAGACATAAACTTAATGAAATTATAAATTTTAGAAATTTAATTGATAATAATATTTATGAATATAGAGTTATTGAAATAAATAGAAGAGAAGCAATTTTAAAATTAATTAATAATTATAAAAAGAGTATAGAGCCTAAAAAGTTTTTAGAGATTGCTTGGTGTATTATTGATTTAAAAAGTATAGAAAAAACTTTACCTTCTCTTAATGAAATTGGAGTTAGTAAAATTAGTTTTATCTATTGCGATAGAAGTCAAAGGAATTTTAAATTAAATATGGATAGATTAAAAACTATTTTAATAAATTCAAATCAACAGTGTGGTAGAAGTAGTTTTATAGAGTTTGAAATTTTTAACTCACTTGATGAATTTATATTAAAAAGAGATAATATTATAGTTTTAGATTTTTGTAAGAATATAATAGATTCAAAAGATAATAATATAGAAACTATTTTAATTGGAAATGAGGGTGGATTTAGTGAGAGTGAGCGAGATAAAATAAGTAAATTTAAAAAAATTGGCTTTGATACAAATCTTATTTTAAGAAGTGAAAGTGCAGTTATGGCAGTTGCTTCTAAACTTTTAATTTGAGAGGAATTGATCAATAACATTGAAAACTTCATCCATTAAATTTTTTAGACTTCTAAATAACCTTTCTTTTTTGGATTTGCAATATTTGAGTTCTTACTGTAATTTCAGTAATAAGAGTTCCATCTCTTAAATTTAAAATATTTTCTATCGCTTCAGCAATACAACTTGGTTCAATATAGCTTAATGGATTTTTACCCTCTTTAAAATTTAAATTATCAAAAAAGTTTGTTTTTGTAATATCAGGATTAATTGTTACAACTTTTACTCCACTCTTTCTAACTTCTTCAAATAGAGACAATCCAAAACTTCTAAGTCCTGCTTTACTTGCACTATAAATTGCTGAAAATTTAGAGTGTTTTATCGCTTCGATTGAAGTTATATTAAAAATATAACCTCTATTATTTTTTAAATCTCTTAAAAATAGATTCGTTAAGATAGTTGGGGCTAATAAATTCGTATTTATAATTTTTATAATACTCTCTATACTCATCTCTTCAAGTGGTTTAAACTCTCCAATACCAGCAGAATTTACTAAAATATCAATTTTATCTCTATTTTTTATGTGATTCTTAATTTTTTTTAACTCATCTATATTTGAAATATCACAAATTATCTCTATAAAATTTTTATCTTTTATAGATTGAATTTTATTAAAGTTTCTTCCTATTCCATAAATTTTATAGTTATTTTTTAAAAGCATAATGGAAATTTCTCTACCAATTCCTGAACTAGCACCTGTAACCAAAGCTGTTTTCATTTTTCTAATTTTTCCAAAAATTCCATTATAAATTCAACTCCATTTTCTATATTTTTAGCATAAAGTTTCCCATCCATATTACTCTCAACTATAATTTTTGACATATAAAGTCCAATTCCTGTCCCTTTACCTTCATCTTTTGTAGTAAAGTATGGCTCAAATATTTTATCTAATAGCTCCTCTTTTATTCCACCTGCATTATCTATAATTTTTAAATATATATGTCTATTCTCTTTATATGCAATTATTTTTAATGTTTTTATAGTTATATTTTTATTTAAAAAAGCATCTTTTGAATTATTTACAATATTTAATATAACTTGTGAAAGTTGATTTGCAAAACCAAAAATTTTTAAATTATTATCAATTTTAATTTCAATTTCAATATTTGAGTGTTTTAAACTAGCCTCCAATAGATTCAAACTATCTTCAATAATATCATTTAAATTAAAAAATTCTCTATTTTTATCAGGTTTGAAAAAATCTCTAAAATCATCAATTGTATTTGACATTTTATTTATTAAATTCATACCCTTCAAAATTTTCTTATCTAAATACTCTTCATTTAATCTACCTCTATTATAGTTCATTTTAAATGCTTGTAATATAAGCCCTAACGCATTTAAAGGTTGTCTCCATTGATGTGCAATATTTCCTATCATTTCACCCATAGAAGCTAATTTACTCTGCTGAAACATAATCTGTTCTTGTTTTCGACTCTTCTTTATTTCAATATCTATCTTTTCTTGTAAATTATCTTTATAACTATCTAATTTTGTAATATCAGTTAAGTTTACTATATATTCCGTATCAAATCTACTCTCAATAGGTTTTACAGTCAATTTAAAAACAATTTCTATATCTCCTCTTTGAATAATTCCCGTATATAAATCTTTTTTATTCTCTAAAATGCACTCTATCCAATTTTTATTATTTATATTTTTATAATTTTCATAAACATTTCCATATTTATCAACTCTTTTAAAAAGCTCAACTATTGATTTATGTTGATTTTTAAAATCTTTTAGTGATTTAAATTCACTGAAAAAATTAAAAAATGATCTGTTTGCGTCAATTATCTCCTCACCATTTGTTAAAATTGTAATATCAGGTTGAGAATCAAATAGTATTTTTATCTGTCTATTTTTTTTTTCTATTGCTCTATTTTTAACTAAAACTTCTAAAACAGTAGCCTTAGTTCCACGGTCA
>JADGEE010000016.1 GCA_016744535.1 Campylobacteraceae bacterium | reverse complement strand
ATATATACTAAGTATTGCAAATAATATATAAAAAATTATAAAATAAATTGAGACTTGAATCTCTTTTAAATTTATTTCTAAATTCAGAAGCCATAAAAGAGGTTTATCAAATAAATCTCCAAAATTAAAAATATGCAAAATAATCTCCAGCGGATAAAAAGCTACAAAAGCTATTGATAGAAATGGAGCTAAAATTTGATAAATTGAATATTGATTAAATACAAAATAGCTAAGTGGAAGCATTGCAAAAAATAGAAAAAAGTTAATACTTATTTTTGTAAAATATCTATTTAACTCTTTTAAGTGGTGTAGAAATAAAAATATAAAAAAAACACCACTAACTGAAAACCAGAATCCAATAGAGAATATTATTTTTGGAAAAAAAGTTATAATTATTAAAATTGTTAAAAATAGATTAAAAAAAGAGATTATTTTAACAGCTCGAATTAATAGAAAAAAACCTACTATTGCCATCACAAAAGCTCTAACTAATGATGGAATAAAGCCAGTTAAAAATAGATATAAAAGTAAAATTATAAATACCATAAAGCTAATATCAATAAATCTATTTCTATATGGAAAGTATCTATTTTGAAAAAATTTATAAACAAATGAGATAATAAAAAATAAAAATAGACTTAAAACTCCTATATGATAACCACTAATTGCGATTAAATGAGATACTCCAAATGCTGAAACAACTTCTCTTAAGTTTTTTGATATAGTTGTCCCCAAAAATATAGCTGAAAAAAATTCTTGTAAAAGTAAGCTTTTGTGTTGATTTTTTATAAATTCAGATATTTTAAACTTTAAATTTTTCTCTCTTAATAATTTAATATCAAAGCTAAAAGCGTAAAATCCACTTAAATATTTAAAAAAGTTAAAATTTTCTATTTTTTTAGGAATTAATTTTAAGCTAATTTTTAGCTCTTTAATATCTTTTAAATTATCCCAAGTAGTTGTGTAAAATATAAAATTTTGAGTCTTTAATTTTAGCACAAAATAGAAATTATTGCCCCTAGTTTTTTTGTATTGATTTAAAACTATCGCTTTAATTTCTATAAAATTTTTGGATTTAAATTCTCTATATTTTAAATATTCACTAGTTATATTAATAGAGAATATAAAAAGCAAAAAGAGAGAAAAAAGAGATATATCTTTTAGAGTTAAATTATATCGTAACACTCTGTATTTGAGGGGAGCTAATATTCATTTTAGCTTCTGTATGTTGAGTGCTTCCATAAGCCTTTTCATAAACAATTTGAGTCTCTTCAGGGTCTATAAATCTAGTAAGCCCCTTTTGGAATTTAAGCTTTATAAATCCAGTTGGTCCATTTCTCTGCTTTCCAATTATAATTTCAGCATCTTCTTCTTCTTTAAATTCAAAATTAGTCTCATAACTTTGTCCCTTTTTTTCTGCCTCTTTTTTCTTCTCTTGTTCTTCTTTATATCTATATATATCATCACGATAAACAAACATAATCAAATCAGCATCTTGCTCAATTGCTCCAGATTCTCTTAAATCACTTAGCATAGGTCGTTTGTCAGCTCTAGCTTCAAGCCCCCTATTTAACTGGCTAAGTGCTAAAATAGGAACTTCTAACTCCCTTGCTAACATTTTTAAACTACGACTAATTTCACTAACTTCTAAGTGTCTATCTTTATTTCCAGTTCCACTCATAAGCTGTAAATAGTCAATTATCACTAGTTTTATTTCAGGATGTTTTCCTTTTAGTTTTCTAAGTTTTGATTTTAATTGATTTATATTTAACGCTCCATAATCATCAATAAAAAAAGTTTTACTTGCTAAATCATCACTTGCACTACTTAACCTACTCCACTCCTCATCATTTAAGTTTCCCACATTTAAGTTTTGAAGGGGAATTGAAGTGTGTGAGCTTAATAGTCTTAACATTAATTGTTCTGATGGCATTTCTAGTGAAAAAATTGCAACTCCCTCATCTCTTTGGAGTGCTTTTAAGGCTATATTAAGTACAAAACTAGTTTTTCCCATTGCAGGTCTAGCGGCAATTATGACTAAATCTCCATCTTTAAATCCAGCAGTTTTTCGATTTAAACTCATAAATCCAGTATCTAATCCTGCTAAAAGAGAATTGCCTCTCTCTTTCATTTTTCTAATATGAGCTAAAGTTTCCATTGTTACAGTTTTTGAATCTTTAAAATCATTTGAAGTTGAATCTTGTGAAATTGCATATAAATTTGATTGAATTGAATCTAAAAGTTCATCATTACCTTTCTCATCTTGTACATCTTTTTGAATTTGATTAGCTAATTTTGATAAGTTTCTCTTAATAGCTTTTGATTTTAACTCTTTTAAATATGGATTTATATTTGTAATTGGATTTGAAGCGATAATTTCAATCATAGCCTCTTCATCAAAATCACTTCCCATCTCTTTTTTAATAAAATCTTCACTAATAGGTTCATCTTTTTGATTTAACCTATCCATTGCTTGAAATATTTTTTTGTGAATTGGAAGATAGAAATCGTTTGCTTTTAAAATTTCACTTATATCTTCGTAAACTTCGGGATTAAATAAAATTGCACTGAAAATCCCTTTTTCAATACTTAAATCATAAATCTCTTTCAATATTTTTACCTTAAATTATAATTTGAAACTCTGCACCATCTTTTTGGTTTTTAACTATAAGTTTACCTTTCATATTTTTTTCTATTATCATTTTAGACATATAAAGCCCTATTCCTGTTCCTTGAGAGCTATGTTTGGTAGTGAAATATGGCTCAAATATTTTTTCAATTGGATTTATTTTAACTCCACCAGCATTATCTAAAATTGATACTATAGATTTATTATTTTTTCTAAATAATTTAATAATAATTTTTGGATTTTTTATTTTTCGCTCTAATAAAATATCTTTTGCATTTGAAATAATATTTAAAATTACTTGAGAGTATTCGTGAGGGTGACCTATAATTACATCATCATTTGAAATTTCGAATTCAAATGATATATTATTAAATTTTAAAGATGGCTTAACTAGTGATATAGCACTCTGGCACGAATCTTTAAATTTAAACTTTTCTATATTTTTATCTGATTTAAAAAAATTTCTAAAATCATCAATTGTTTTTGACATATAATTGACTACTTTAGTTCCCTCTTTAAGTTTTTTATTTAAATACTCATCAGTTAATTCCCCAAATTCATTTTCTCCCTCTATATTCATAAAAACTCCAGATATATGTGCTAAGGGTTGTCTCCATTGATGTGCGATATTTCCTATCATTTCACCCATTGCTGCTAATTTTGATTGTTGTATTAACAAATCTTGCTGTCTATTTAATTTTTTTACCACTGTATAAATAGCATTTTGAATAATTCCAACTTCATCTTCTCTATTAGTTTGAGTAATTATGGTATTAGATTCTTCAGGTTTAAAATTCATTAATTTATCTGCTAAATTATAAAATGGAGATAAAAGCTTATTTGCTATGTATATAGAGAGAAGTATAAATATGGCAACTAAACTTAAAAGTAGTAAAAATATTGTATTATGTCTCTCTTGTAACTCTTCATACTCATAAGTTGAATAATGAATTTTCATAATAGCAATTTCTGATGTTTCCACACTATTTAATATTTTTTTATTAATAATAATACTTTCACTAGTGTTATTAGTTTTTCTATTCTCTACAACTATTATTTTTTCTCCATTTAAGTTTAAAATTTCAGTTTTAATAATATTTGGATTATTATTATGAGTATTTTCAAGAACTTCTATAGCACTCTCAATTAGTTCAATTTCCAGTGAAGCTGAAATCAAACCACTGATAGTTTCAGCTATAATTTCAGCTTTTCTAATTTCTGAATTTAAAAACTCTTTTTGAATAACTCTACTATTAAAAATCATTAATAAAAATAAAATCGATAAAATTGAAACTGCTTGGACAAATACAATTTTATTTCTTATTGTTAGTTTCATCATAAATCCTAGCAAGTTTTAAAAATGATGCAGAAAATGGAATAGCACATTGTTTTAAGACTCCTTTATTAATAAGAGGTTTTACTTTGTTTAAAACTTCTATTGTAATTAAAGCTTTTAACTTAAAAGATTTAACGCTATATCCAAATGATGGTATTTTATTTTTGCATATATTTTTGAATAAATCATTAGTAACTAATTTGGCATCAAAAAAATAGACTGCTGTTGGAATATAATTTTTAAACAGATTAATACCATTATTTATAATTATTTTAATTGGAATTTTATTAATACTATTATGATAATTTTTTTCTATCATTTTTTTAAAATTTTTGGCATTTTTATCACTATCTTTTGCAATAATCACAAAATTAATAAATCCATCACTTAATCTATCTTTAAAACTTTTATCAAAAAGTATAATTCTAGGAAAAAGTTTTGCTTGAATTTTAAGCAAAGATATCTCTTTATCTGCATAAACTAAATTTTGCAAATTAAATACTAAAAAAATTATTAAACCAATTTTTTTATACTTCATCTATTTTAAACCTAATCTATAATTTTTAATCTATATCCAATACCATGAATATTTTCTATTAATTCAGGATATGTTTTTCTGCGTAGAATTTTGATTAATGAACGAAGTCCCTCTGGTGTCATAGGTTTTTTATCCCAAACTCTATACTCTATAAACTCATAAGTCATTATATCTCCCTCTTCTTCAATAAATAAATCAAGTAGTGCTAATTCGTGTTTTGTTAAGGAGATATCTTTTCCATTCATATATAAAGTTTTAGCTTTATAATCATATATAATTCCTTCTCCTAAATTAAACTCTTTTTTCTTAAATCTTATCTCTCTTAACTCATTTACACACTTCTCTAATGCTTTTAGTAAATCTGAAGTGTCAAATGGTTTTATAAGATATCTACTTAGCATAAGTTCAACCGCATCAAGCATATACTCTTTATCAGTATATGCAGTAGTTACTAATATTCTACTCTTTTTATCATTGACTCGAATTTTTTTAGCTAACTCAATTCCATTTAAATTTGGCATATTGATATCTAAAATAATAATGTCTGGTTTAAATTCAAGATATAAATCTAAACCCTCATGTCCTTCTGTGGCTATATATACATTTTTAACCAATCTTCTTAGATATTCTGCAATATTTTCACAAACACCCTCTTCATCTTCAACATATAATACGCTTAACTCTTTAAGTAATCCCATAAATTCTCTATTTTTTTTCATTTAACAACCTATCAATTCAAAGTTAAAATTTTTTATAAATAGTATTGTACTAAATAAAAGTGTTAAAATTGTGAGTTTTTTGAAAAATTTACACTTTTTTTAAATAAATTAACATAAATTCATATAATTTTAGATTTTTTATTAAAAATAGTTTAATTATTTTTAAGTTTTTCTTTTAATTTAGAGTTTCTCATCTCTAAAATATTACTTTTTGTCTCTAATATTTTTATCTGTTTATTTTTTTGTTCAATATACATCTTTAAATTATCAATTTTCTTTTGAAATATTAATTCTCTCTGTTTACCTGTCTCAAATAGTTTAGATTTACTTAAAATTATACTTTTTTCTCTTCGTTTTTTATTAAGTTCACTTTGTGTAATATCATATCTGATACTAATAAACTCTTCAATCTCTTCATTTGAGTTTAAAATAGGTGTTATTGTTGTATCAGTATAGTAAGCACTTCCATCTTTTGCACTATTTTTAATAACTCCTCGCCAACACTTTTTATTTAAAATAACTTCCCATAATTTTTTGAAAACTTCTGATTTCATATCAGGTGAGCGAACGATATTGTGTGATTTACCTATTAACTCTTCTCTAGAGTATTGAGAAATTTTACAAAATTCATCATTTACATAAGAAATAAGACCTTTTTTATCTGTTTTAGATACGATAGCACTCGCATCAATTGCCAATTTATACTCTTTTAAAAGTTGTGTCTGTTTTGTTAAGTCTCTACTTTGTTCATTTAAATTTCTCTCTAAATGCAAATTTTCTGCAAATTTTTTAATACTACTCTCTAGTGTAATTAAATCAATAGGCTTTGTTATATATTTATCGATTCCAATCTCTATTGCTTCAATCATAATATCGTGGTCGATATGAGCAGTTGTAAAAATAATTGGAATCTCTTTATTAGTATTTTTTATCTTTCTTGCTAAGTCTAACCCGCTCATTTTAGGCATTTTTATATCACTAACAACTATGTCAGGAGAGTGTTTTTTAAATTGTATTAATGCATCTTCCCCATCTTTTGCAATATGAACTTCTCTCACTTTTCTCTTTAAAAACTTCTCTATTGCAGTTCTAATTATCTCTTCATCTTCAATATAAAGTAAATTTATATCTATTGGTTCTTTTTTTTTCATTATTTTAAAAAACTATAAAATATATAATAAAATTTTATAATTAACTCCTCTTAAAGTTTTAATTATGATTCTAACATAATAATTTATAAAATTAACTATTTTTTAAAATTCTAGGAAGAGTAATTCCTCTTTGGGCTTGATATTTACCTTGCTTATCTTTGTAACTAACTTCACAAGTCTCATCACCCTCTAAAAATAAAACTTGGGCAATCCCCTCATTTGCATAAATTTTAGCAGGAAGAGGTGTTGTATTACTTATTTCAATTGTAATATGTCCCTCAAATTCAGGCTCAAATGGTGTTACATTTACAATTATTCCACATCTTGCATAAGTACTTTTACCTAAACATATTGCTAAGACATCTCTTGGAATTTTAAAATACTCAATTGTTCTCGCTAACGCAAAAGAGTTTGGAGGAATAATTGCTACTTCACCTTTAAAATCAACTACATTCATATTATCAAAATTTTTTGGGTCTACCACAGTTGAATTTATATTTGTAAAAATTTTAAACTCATTACTAACTCTTATATCATATCCGTAACTACTAAGTCCAAAACTAACGACACCTTCGGCAACTTGTTCTTCACAAAAAGGTTCTATCATTTCCTCATTTTTAGCTTTTTTTCTAATCCAACTATCAGCTTTTAATCCCATTATTTTCCTTAATAAATTTGAAAAATTAATTATAACATAGTTAAAAATTTTTTATGTAAATTTATGTTATGATAAAGCTTAAAGTTTTATTATGAATAATATGGGAGTTAATATGGAATTTGAAAATGTTAAAGAATTAATTAAAATATTTGATGATAGTTCTCTTTCTCGATTAAAATTTAATCAAGATGGAGCATCAATCACTTTAGAAAAAGGTTCTGCTAAAGAGGAAATTATTTATGCTGAACCTCAAGTAATATCTGAACCAAAAGAAGCTATATCTAAAGTTATAACAGAAAAAAATGAATTAAAAAGTGGGGATTATATAAAATCACCAATGGTTGGTTCATTTTATAGTGCACCAAATCCAGGTGCAGACGTTTTTGCAAAGGCTGGAGATAGAGTTAGTAAGGGTCAAACTCTCTGTATTTTGGAAGCTATGAAAATTATGAATGAAATTGAAGCTGAATTTGATTGTAAAATTTTAGAAGTTTTAGTTGAAGATGGACAAGCGATAGAGTATGATATGCCACTATTTTCAATTGAGAGAATTTAAATGGCTATAGAGAAAATTTTAGTCGCAAATAGAGGTGAAATTGCACAAAGGGCTATTAGAACCATTAAAGAGATGGGTAAAAAAGCAGTGGCAGTATACTCATTAGCAGATAGTAATGCTAGTTATTTAAAATATGCTGATGAGACTATTTGTATCGGTGAAGCACCTTCAAGTGATAGTTATTTAAATATTCCTAGAATTATCTCTGCTGCTGAAATTAGTGAAGCTGATGCAATTTTTCCTGGATATGGATTTTTAAGTGAAAATCAAACTTTTGTAGAGATTTGTAAACTTCACGAAATTACTTTTATTGGTCCTAGTGTTGATGTAATGGTGCTTATGAGTGATAAAGCTAAAGCTAAAGAGGTTATGGTTGAAGCTGGAGTTCCTGTAATTCCTGGTGGAAGTAATGGCTCAATAAAAGATGTAACTCACGCCAAAGCTATGGCAAAAGAGATAGGTTATCCTATAATTTTAAAAGCAGCTTCTGGTGGTGGTGGAAGAGGAATGAGAGTTGTTGAGAAAGAGGAGCAAATTAAAAATTCATTTTTAGCCGCAGAAGCTGAAGCTTTAACTGCTTTTGGTGACGGGACTATATATATGGAGAAATTTATTAAAAATCCAAGACATATTGAAGTTCAAATAATAGGAGATAATCACGGAAATGTTATACATTTAGCTGAAAGAGATTGTTCTCTTCAAAGACGACATCAAAAAGTAGTAGAGGAAGCACCTGCTCTATTTTTAACACAAGAGACAAGAAAAAAACTTCACGAAACTGCTATAAAAGCATCAAAATATATAAATTATAGTGGGGCTGGAACATTTGAATTTTTAGTTGATGCTGACCAAAACTTTTATTTTTTAGAGATGAATACAAGACTTCAAGTTGAACATCCAGTTAGTGAAGCAATTACTAATATAGATATTATTGAGTGGATGATTAGAGTAGCTGAAGATGAAGAACTGTTTTCGCAAGAGAGTATTAAAGTTAGTGGACACTCAATCGAGTGTAGAATTAGCGCAGAAAATCCAAACAACTTTTTACCAAGTCCTGGAAAAATTATAACTTGGATAGCACCTGGAGGAAAAGATGTAAGAGTTGATTCTCACGCTTATTCTGGTTATATAGTTCCGCCAACTTATGATTCAATGATAGGTAAGTTAATTGTAAAAGCTGAAACTAGAGAGAGAGCAATTGCAAAAATGAAGAGGGCATTAGAAGAGTTTGAAGTTGAAGGAATCCATACTACAATAGATTTTCATAAAAGAATAATGGATAATAAAGATTTTAAAAATAATGACTTTGATACAAGATATTTAGAGGGCTTTTTAAAAAAATAACCAAAAATTAATTATAAAGTGACTTAATAACACTGGGTAAATTGAATTTACTCTTAGTGTTGCTATCATAAAAAGAACTCCTATTATAAAAGTTATAATTAATGAATTAACTCCTGCTGACCAGTGTATTATTGAAAATATAAAAGATGAGAATAAGATTATATTTATTTTAGAGAATTTATTTAAAATATTTAATGCCAAGCCTCTAAATATTAACTCTTCAGATAATGCAACTAAAGTTAAACCTAATGTTAAATCTAAAATATAAATTATATTATTCTCTATTTTTGGAAAAGCTACTAAACTTGTATCTTTAAATATATTATCTAAAATTGGTTCTATTAATTCAAATATCACTATTCCTAAAATAGATAAAATTAAAGTATAAAAAAGTAGCAATTTAAAATTAATAAAATTTAATTTTAATTCACTTAAAGTAATGATATCTCTTTTTATTAAATAAAAAATTATAATGAGTGCTAAAATTCGTGAACCATAATCTATTAATAACCACTCTATATAATTATTACTTATCATAAGTAGAAAATCATTCAAAATAAATATTAAACTTAATCCAATAAATGAGTAGAGTTTTAATCTGTTTTTATTCATTTTTAACCTTATAAAAGTTAATTTATTTGTTACTAATAGTAACCTATTAATACCTTATAATATACTAAAAAAGCTTGATAAGTTAAATAAAATTATCACTTAAGTAATAAGTAGATAAAATACTTTAAAATTTTTGGTAGTAAAAACCTATTTAAAGGAGCAGAAGTTATGGAGCAAACTTTAGAGTTAAGTGTTTTTCGTTTTAATGCTGACACAGACTTTTTAAGATACTATAAAGAGTATAAGGTAACAGTAACAACATATAAGGTGCAGAAACTAATTGATGTTTTAAAAGAAGTTAGAAAACTTGATGTTCACTTCTCTTTTGAAACTAATAAACAAGCTTATGTAAAAGTAAATGGTAGAGCTACAAAACTTGATACTTCAATTCAAGATATAATTAAATGTTTAGGAACTTCATTAAAAATTGAACCAATTGCAGATAATAGAGCAGTTGCTGATTTAGTTATTAATGATAGTGATTTTAATAAAAAACTTGCTATTTTTGATAGTATCGTTGATAATAGCGATAAAAGTAAATATCAAAGTTATAAACACTTATATTATATAAGCGATATTTTAAGATTTAACCCTGATTTTATAGGTAATGCTGTATTTGCATTAGCTATTGATTTAATTCAAAAATATCCATCTAAAGAGAATGAAATTTTAGAAAAATTAAGTGATGAAAATAATGGAATATGGCTATATAGTTCAAGTTGTAAGAAGTTCTTTTCAAGTAAAGAAGCTAAAAATTTAGATGATAAAGTTAAATTTTTACAAAGAAAAATTTTTAATCAACTTTCAAATGAGAGTGTAGAAAATAAGAAAAAAGAGATTAGAAATAATTTACATTTAACTGGTAAAACAAGAAGCACTTTAGCACAGGAAAATTGTTTAATTGGTGAAATGAAGAAACTTTGGCAGGGGGCTTAATATGAAATATATATTGTTAGAAAATATAGCTAATATAAAAGATTTAAATTCATTTGATGTAGCTACGATGGAACTTTTAAAAGTATTTAATATTGATATAGCTAAGATAGATAATTCAAACTTTAGTAATTCAAGAGATACACATTTATTAGATGACGGTTTAACTACTTTAGTTATTGATGCTTACAATTTAGCATTAGTTGAAGAGGCAAATGCTAATTTAATCTGTTATGACGATTTCTCTTTTAATAGTTATACAAAAACTAAAGAATGTCTAAAAACTAATAATAAGCTAAGAGATGAAGTTAATGTAAAACTTGCAGAACTTGGTAAAGAGTATCGAGGAAATGTAAAAATTACACATTTAGTTGATATAATAACTCAAAATATTGGATTAGATAATTTAAAAGAGAGAGTTAAAAACTCTTTTAGTGATTTCAATATAGCTTTATATTATGGAAATGGTTATTGTCAAACTAAAGAGGCTACTAGTATCAAACAAATCGAAGATATTTTATGTGCTATTGGTGCAAAAGTTATAAAACTAGATAGTATTTATAATAGTTGTGGATTTGAGTATTTAAATTCTCATACTAAAATTTCTCATCAAATAGCGGGAGAGATGTTACTTGATATGTTTGATAATAGTGCTGATATTGTAACATCAACAGAGACAAGTGCATTTATTATGTTTGATAAAAATCAAAAAGCCTTGGAGTGTGAAATGGGTAGAGATATGAGATTACCATTCTTAAATTTAGCACAACTTATATTATTAGCTACTGGTAAAGTAGATAGTAAAAAAATAGGATTAGAATATCATAAAATAGAACCAAAATTTATTTAAGTAGTACAATTTTCACATTTTCTTATTTTTTTTCTAATTTTTTATTAAAATAAAAAATCTTAAAAATGATGGGCTTTACACTTATTCTGATATTTTCCTTTGATAGCTTTAGCAAAGATATTTAAATTTACTCTATGTTTTTTAGCAATAGATTCTATTTTAGTTAAATATTTTTTATTAAATCCAAAGAGTATCTCATACTCTTCTCCACTACATCCAACTCTCTTACTAAAATTTTTTAAAAACTTAAATGTTAATCTATTAGCTTTACTAACTCTCTCTAATTCAAAATATAATCCATCTGAAATATCTAAGGCTATATTTATATAAGGTGCAATTTCATAAAAAAATTTTGGATTTAATTTTGGTTTTATAAATTTTGAATTTTTATTTATTTTAAAATTTTTTAAAAGTCGATTTAAATCTCTTTTTGAATTTCCTAAATTTTCTGTAAATGCTAATAGATTATTCTCTTTTAAACCTTTTCTATAAATGGGATTTTTTTTAATTTCTGAAATAATTGTAATCGAAATATCTAATTTAATATTTGAAATTGTATCTCCACCGATAATCTCTATGTTATACTCTTTTGCAATGGTTAAAAATCCATTTGCTAACTCTTCGAGTTCAACTCTTTTAAAATTTTTTGGAATAGCTACTGTTAAAAGGGCGTATTTTGGTACTGCATTCATTACGATTGCATCTGAAATATTAATAAGCATAGCTTTTTTTGCAATTTGGGATAAACTCAACCAACTTCTTTTAAAGTGAATATTTTCAAAAAAAGCATCTTGCGAGTAGACTAAATTGCCTATAACAGCACCGTCATCACCTATAAATTTTTTAGAATTTTTGGAGTTTTTAGAAAAGCAAGAGATAAAAAAATCTTCTTTATTCAAATTAATATCTTATAATAAAATAATTTTAGCTAATGCTAAAAAGCTAAAAAAACCAACTATATCAGTTACAGTTGTAAGTAAAACTGTACTTCCAATTGCTGGATCAATTTTAAATTTTTTTAATGTTAATGGAATCATAGCACCAAAAAATCCAGCTGCAAAAAGATTTATTATCATAGAAATTCCAATAACAACCCCTAACATATAATTTTCAAACCAAGTAATTGCTATAATTCCCATAACTAAAGCAAATAAAAATCCATTAAATATAGCAACTATTAGCTCTTTTTTAACAGCAACTTTTGCATTTTCAAAATCAATTTCACCTAAGGCTAATTGTCTAACAACTACCGTTAGTGTTTGTGTTCCCGCATTTCCACCCATTGAGGCAACTATTGGCATTAAAACTGCTAATGCTACATAAGCTTGAATTGTTTCATCAAAAATTCCAATTACAATAGATGCCATAATTGCAGTAAAAAGATTAATTAAAAGCCAAAATGAACGCTTTTTTATAATCTCTTTTATGTCCTCATTCTCTTCAGCCTCATCATTAACACCAGCTAAATTATAAATTTGTTCAGTTGCACTCTCTTCAATAATATCATAGACATCATCTGAAGTTATTCTTCCTAATAACTTTCCTTCATAATTTATTACTGGTAGAACAGGAAGATTATATTTTTCAAAAACTTTTACAGCCTCTTGTATATCCATATTTGATTGAATGCTAATAGGTGCAATAAATTCCATATGTTCATTTAAGACTTCTCTAAAAGTTTTTGAAAATTTAAATGTAATTAACTCTTCAAGTGAAATAGCTCCAATTAACTTATGAAACTCATCTGTGATAAAAACTTGATGAATATTTACAAGTTCACCTGTATTTTTTTTACGCCTAAGTCTTTTTACTGCATCTTTGATTGTCTCATCAACCCTAGCATCAAAAAGTTCCATTTGCATAAAAGCACCAGCTTTATCTTCAGAATATTTTTTGAGTAGATTAATTTCATCTTTATCCTCTTTATCTAAACTCTCAAAAACTACTTTCGCTTTATTTTCATCAGCCTCTTCTATCTCTTGATATAAATCTGTTGCATCGTCAGTTTCAAGCTCTTCAATAGCAATTTTTAATTTACCAGTATCAAGCTTTTCAACAGCATCATTTCTATCAGCTTCAGGAAGTTCAATTAGGACACTTCCCAATATATTATCAGGAAGATTATTTATATATTCATAAAATTTATCTTTATCTTGAAGCTTTTTCTTCTTAAGAGAATTTGCAATATCTGATGGATGAATGTTTCTTTTACTCATTTCAATCCTTTAGTTATAATTAATTTTGAAAAGCATCCTTTCTATCAAGCTTAACTAAATAGATAAAATCTTTTTTTATTTTTTGTGGAGTTAAATTTTGTTTTATCGCATTTGCAATAAATTTTTTATGTTTGTTTGCAATTTTTAAAAACTCTTTTCTTTTTTTACCTTTTAATTTTTTAGTTATATAAGTTTTAACTGCATTTGCTGGATTTATAGGTTTAGAGTTTTTATAAACACCAAAGTGTAAATGTGGTCCTGTACTAACTCCAGTTGAACCAACATATCCTATTAGTTGTCCTTGTTTTACTCTTTTACCAACTTTTATCCCTTTTCTATAACCTTTTAAGTGAGCATAAAGTGTTTTATATCCATTTTCGTGTTGAACAATAATAGTTTTACCATATCCACCTTTTCTACCTTTGTGAATAACTTTACCTTTTCCAGCAGATTTAACATAAGTTCCTCTTGGGGCTGCATAATCAATACCTAAATGAGCTCTATATTTTTTCAATATAGGATGCCATCTCTTAAGAGTAAATTTAGATGATATTCTCTTATAATTAAGTGGTACTTTTAAAAATGAACCATCAATTGCAACGGCTTTTTCATTGTAGTATCTTCCACCAGAATACAAAAATAGATAATTACTTTTTCCAGCAGTTTCTACTAAACTAGCTTCAATTTTTGGCTCACCAAATGTTTTTCCTAAACGATATTTTTGTGAATATAAAATAACTAATTTATCATCTTTTTGTAACTCTCTCCTAAAATCTATACTATTTCCATAAGTTGATAAAAATTCAGTTGCAAGTGCTATATTTCCTGTTGAATTTAGTATATCTTGATATGGAGAAAGTTTTACAGATAGAGTTAGTGTTTCCTCTTTCAAATCATAATTAATAGGTATAACATCAACCATAAAGTTTTGTTTATCCTTAAATATGTGAATTTGCATCTCTTCACTAATTGGAATTAATGCTTGTTCAAACTCATCTTTGCTATCTTTTAAGATATGGTATTTTTGAGTAGCACGAATCTCTGCTACTAACTCTTGGTCTTCTCTGTCTAAGTTATAATAGACTTTTAAAGGGATAGCATTTTTTTCTAAAAAAGTTAAAAATGATTCTCCATTTCCCCATTTTAACTCATCAACATGTGCCCCAAATAGTGTTGTAAAAAAAAGTAAAAAAAGTAGTATAATTCTATTCATTTGTAAATCCTATCATTTTTTTTAAGATTTTTTTAATATATCTATTTCATCTCTTAGTCTTGCTGCTTCTTCAAAATTTAACTCTTTAGCTTCTTTGTGCATTTTATTAGAGAGTTCTTTAATAAGTGCTTTTTTTTCTGTCTTGTTTAATTTAATTAAGTTACTTTTTTTCAAAGAATTTTTTAAATTTAAGTTTTCACTCTCTTTTTTTAAATTCTCATCTAATCTTCTAACCGTAGTTTTAGGAATAACATTGTGTTTTTTATTAAACTCTTCTTGTTTTTTTCGTCTATATTCAATAATTTCTATTGCACTTTTCATAGATTTTGTAACTCTATCAGCAAATAAAATTACTTTAGAATTTACATTCCTAGCAGCTCTACCAATAGTCTGAATTAAACTTGTTTCACTTCTTAAAAATCCCTCTTTATCTGCATCTAAAATAGCAACTAAACTAACTTCAGGAATATCGAGTCCCTCTCTTAGGAGGTTTATCCCTATCAATACATCAAATTCACCATTTCTTAATCCAATAATAATCTGATTTCTCTCAATTGTATCAATATCAGAGTGCATATATTTTACTTTTAGATTTAAATCAAGATAGTATTTTGTAAGCTCTTCTGCCATCTTTTTAGTTAACACTGTAACTAAAACTCTCTCACCTCTAACTATCGTATCTTTTATACAATCAAAAAGTGTGCCAACTTGGTTCTCTATAGGCTTAATTTCAATTTTTGGTTCAACTAATCCAGTTGGTCTAATAATCTGTTCAGTCTTGATACTTGATAATTCTAACTCTGTAATTGCTGGGGTTGCCGAAACAAATAGATAATGTGGCACTTTATTTATAAACTCATCAAATTGAAGTGGACGATTATCTAAGGCACTAGGAAGTCTAAATCCATACTCAACAAGAGACTCTTTTCTACTTCTATCTCCAGCAAACATTCCTCTAAATTGAGGTAGACTAACGTGAGATTCATCAACTATTAAAAGATAATCTTTACTTTTAATTTCAAAATAATCTAATAAATTAAATGGTGTTTCACCCTCGGCTTTACCACTTAAATATCTTGAATAATTTTCAATTCCTTTACAACTTCCCGTGGCTTCTATCATCTCTAAATCAAACTCTGTTTTCTGTTTTAATCTTTGATGTTCAACCATTCTATTCTCATTTTTATAAAACTCTAACCTATTAGCCAACTCATCTTCAATTTTTTTAACTGCAATAGCTAACTTATCTTTACCTACAATAAATTGATTAGCTGCATAAATTGTAATAGCATTAAACTCTTTACTTTTTTTACTACTTATAACTTCAAAAGAGTAAATTCTCTCAATTTCATCTCCAAAAAATTCAACTCTTAAGGCTTCATCTTCACTATAAGCTAGAAATATATCTAAAACATCTCCAGTAACTCTAAATTCACCTCTATCAAAATATGTATCATTTCTCCTATATCCCATAGAAATCAATCTTATCATTAATTCTCTTTGATTAATCTCTTGATTAACTTCTAATTTTTGCACCATCTTTTTATACTCATAAGGACTTCCTAAACCATAAATAGCTGAAACTGACGCAATTACAATTACATCATCAAACTCAAGCAAACTCGCAGTTGCACTAACCCTAAGTCTTTCAAGTTCTGCATTAATTGAACTATCTTTTTCTATATATAAGTCTGACCTAGCAAGATAAGCTTCAGGTTGATAATAATCATAATAACTAATAAAATATTCAACGTGATTATTTGGAAAAAAAGATTTAAATTCACTATACAATTGAGCTGCTAGTGTCTTATTATGAGTCATAATAAGTGTCGGCATTTGAGTCTTTTCAATTAAATTTGCCATTGTAAAAGTTTTACCACTTCCTGTTACACCTATTAAAGTTTGATAAGTATTTTTATCTTTTAAAGATTGCAATAAAGTTTTAATAGCAGTTGGTTGGTCTCCTGCTGGTTTAAAATCACTTACTAATTTAAATTCTTTCACCCTTTACCTTTTTATAAAAAGTTGATAAAATTATAGCATTAATTATATTATGAAAAAAATAAGGAGTTAAGAGATGGAAAATAATCAACAAAATGAGGAAAAAATATCGATTACAGAAAAATTAAGTGATAGAATAGGTTCACTTTTAGATAAACATAGTGGCTTAGAAAATGAAAAAACAAGATTAGAAGAGGAAAATCACGGATTAAGAGAAGAGTTAGAGAGAGTTAGAAATGAATTAACTAATTCAAAAGCTAATGGAGAGGTAAAAGATAATGAAATTAGAAAACTTGAAGAAGATTTACAATTAAAAGAGTTAGAAATTGAGGAAGTTCTTGGAAAAATTGAACAAGTTCTTGGCTAATGAAAAAAATTACTCTCACAATTGATAATAGAAAATATGATATATCTCTTGATAATAAATTTTCCAAAGAGATAGAAGAAGATATTTTAAAAGACTTTACATTAACAGATAAAGACAGTATGAAAACAATGCTTTCAGCTTACCTAAACAAGTGTTATGAATATTATACTCTATTAGAGAATGTAAAAGATATTTACGAAAAGATTAAAACTAAGTAGTATATATTTTTTATATATACTTATTAAGTATTTTTGTGTAAAAATAGTTAAAAAATAGGAGTATAATTATGAAACGCGGATTTTCGATGATAGAATTAATTTTTGTTATTGTTATTTTAGGTATTTTAGCTTCTGTGGCTCTTCCAAAGTTAGCTGCAACTAGAGATGATGCTTCTGCTTCAGGAATTAAATCTGATGTAGGTACTATTACACAAGCAGTCCCTGCTTTATATATGAGTCAAAAAGTACCAAGTATTACTCAGGCAGTGCCATCTTTGAATATAAATTCTTGGCTTATAACTAGTCAATATCAAGTAGACACTAAAATACAAACAACAACTAGTGCCATAAATAGTCCTTGTATAACTATTAATATAGTGGAGGGAAATACTACAAGTCCAAGTAATGCGGCTATTGCTACTATGAGATGGACTGCTGCTGGTGACCCTAATGGAGCTAATAATTTTCCTTATCCTTGGCTAATGGTGCAAATTGATGGAGAAACAAAAACTGGTGCTTGTGATGTTTTATATAATATGGGAATTAGAGACCAAAATGTAACAATGCAAGGTTTTAGTATTGTTTGGTAAAAAAGGGTAATTTTGAAAAGAGCTTTTTCTCTAGTTGAGTTTTTACTTATTTTAATTATTATAGGTGTTCTTTATGCTGTTATGGCTCCAAAAATAAAAGAGTGGATTGGCTTAATTGATGATGCGAAAGCTACTACTATATCTTCATCGATTAAGACTTCTATTCAAAATATTCAAACAAACTATATGGTTACTCAAAAGATAGATTTAAAAGATAATATCGTTTTAGAGGGGTTTAATTTAATTGAAAATAGAATAGAGTTTTTGGAGTTTGAAAAGCCATTTACCTTGAATGTAAAATTTCAAATACACGAGATAGATGGTAAAAATGGGATTTTTATTACACTTAAATCTGAAAAATTTGAATTGTTAAGTGAATTATCTAAAAATTTACAACAAAATATTTTAGATGATAATAAAACCATAGAGTATAGAATTAATTTTGATGAGAAGACAAATTGGTAATATGAAAAAAAATATGAAAAATAGAAGAGCTTTTTCAATGATAGAATTAATTTTTGTAATTGTTATTTTAGGTATTTTAGCAGGAGTTGCAGTTCCAAAAATGATGGGAACAAGAACAGATGCTTATATTTCAAAAGCTAAAAGCCAAATAGCCTCTATTAAAAATGGAATAAATACAAATGCTGCTACAAATATGTTAAGTGGTGGTTGTAGTAATCGCTATCCAGTTGATTTAAATAATACAGCTATTACAATAGCTTCTGGTCAAACTCTATTTGATAATGTATTAAAAGAAGCTATTATATCAAGTAATGGTGATGGTGGTTGGATTTTAAAGGCATTAACTTTAGTTGATAAAGCAATTTCACCCGAAATTTTTATATTTAAAATAGAAACAGGACGAACAGTAGATTTTACTTATGATGATACTAATGGACTTTTTAGTTGTGATGTAGATGATATAACAACTGGTGATGATTGCTTAATATTAACTAAATGATTTTTTATGAAGTAGCTATTCTTAATTCACCTCTTCTTTTAACTTACTCCTCAAATCTAGAGTTAAAAGATGGAACTTTTATAAAAATAAAAATAAAAAATTCAATTAAAGATGGTGTTGTTTTTAAAAGAGTTGATAAGCCAAAATTTAAGTGTTTAGAAGTTGAAGAGATAACAGATTTTTTTTTACCACAAAAATATATTGAAATTGCAAAATTTATAAGAGATTACTACTTTTGTTCTATCGGTGATTCATTAAATTTATTTACTCCATTTAAAAATACTCAATTAACAAAAGATTTAAATATTGAAACTGATATTAAATTATCATCTCTCCAAAATGAAGCATTTGAATTTATAAATGTAAATGATACAACTCTTCTCTTTGGAGATACTGGAAGTGGTAAAACTGAAATTTATATTAAAAAAATGGAAAAAATTATAAATGATGGTAAAAGTGCAATTATGCTTTTACCTGAAATTTCTTTAACTCCACAGATGGAAAAGAGATTAAAACTTCAATTTAAAGACTTAATTGCTATTTGGCATTCAAAAGTTACTAAAAAGAAAAAAAATGAAATATTAGAAAAAATTTATAGTGGAGAAATTAGAATCGTTGCAGGTGCTAGGTCATCACTGTTTTTGCCTTTATTAAATATTGGTTTAATTATAGTTGATGAAGAACACGATGATTCATACAAATCAAATCAGAGACCACGATATAATGCTAGAGATTTAACTCTATTTTTTGGAAAAAAATTAAACGCAAAAGTTATTTTAGGAAGTGCAACTCCTAGTGTTAGCAGTTATCATAAGTTTCCTCACTTTAGATTAAAAGGAAGATTTTTTAAATCTAAAAAAGAGGTTTTTTTTGAGGAAAGTAAAACAGAAATAAGCCCATTTTTACTAAATGAGATAAATAATACTCTAAATTTAAAACATCAGATTATTATATTTTTGCCTACTCGTGCAAACTTTAAATATTTAATTTGTGATAGTTGTGGAAAAATTTTAAAGTGTCCATATTGTGAAGTCGGAATGAGTCTACATAAAGAGATAAATGCTTTAAAATGCCACTATTGTAACTATACAACTAATCTTAAACAGAAATGCTTTGAGTGTGGACACGAATTACTAAGTGCCAATAGAATTGGAACTTCTGAAGTCGTTGAGCTTTTACAAGAGAATTTTGATGTAGTAATTTCAAAATTTGACAGAGATGAGATAAAAAGTGAGAGCAAATTAAAACATATTTTAAATAGCTTTAATGATGGAAAAATTGATATTTTAGTTGGTACTCAAATGCTCTCAAAAGGACACGACTATCATAATGTAAATTTAGCAATTATTTTAGGAGTTGATAATATTCTCTCTATGAGTGATTTTCGAGCTAGAGAGAGGGCATTAGCTTTAGTAATCCAGCTTTCAGGTAGAAGTGGTAGAAAAAGTGATGGAAGAGTTATTATTCAAACTTTAAATATTGATTTTTTTAAAGATTATTTAGGAGATTTTGAGAAGTTTATAAAAGATGAGTTAGATTTTAGAAAAGAGTTAAACTATCCACCATTTACAAAATTAGTAAGAGTTTTATTCTCACATAAAGATAATAATAAAGCAAGAGAAGAGATGTTTAAAATGGTTAAAAATTTAAAAGCATTTAAAAATATTGAAATAATAGGACATAAAGAGGCTGAAATTTCTAAAATTGCAGGTAAATTTAGATATAACATACTTTTAAGAAGTTTTAGTGTAAAAGATTTAATAAATGCTATAAATTTTTCCAAAACTAAATATTGTGAAATTGATATTGACCCAGTAAATTTTAGCTAAAACTAAAAAAATATTATTAAAGGATAATCAATGCAATTAAAAATAGCTGAAATTAGTGATATTGATGATATTTTAAAACTTCATTATAAGTATCAAATAGATTCAATAAATGAAAGTGATAAAAAAGATGGATTTGTAACAACACCTTTTACAAAAGAAGAATTAAGCGATTTAATAATTATCGAACAAGGATTATTTATAGCAAAAACAGATAAAAAAGTTGTAGCTTATGTGATGTCTGCTTCTTGGCAATTTTGGTCAAAGTGGAAAATGTTCAAATATATGATAGAGGATTTATCTAATTTAAAATATTTAGGAGAAAAGCTAAATACAAATAACTCATATCAGTATGGTCCTATATGCATTGATAAAAGTTCAAGAGGTAGTGGATTATTAGAAAAAATTTTTGATTTTGCAAGAGAGAATATGTCAAAAAAATACCATATTTTAGTAACATTTATAAATAAAACAAATCCTCGCTCATATAATGCTCATATAAATAAACTTGGTCTTAAAGTTATACAAGAATTTGAATATAACAATAATAACTATTATGAGTTAGTTTATGATACCTCTAAAAAAGTTAGGCTAATTAATGATAAAAAGAGTTAAAACTAAAAAAATATTTGTTGGTAATGTTGCCATAGGTGGAGATAGTCGAATTTCTACTCAATCAATGACATACTCTAAAACAAGAGATGTAAAAGCTACGGTTGAACAAATTAATAGACTACACTTTGCTGGAGCTGACATTGTAAGAGTTAGTGTGCCAGAGGTTGAAGATGCAAACGCCTTAAAAGAGATAAAAAAATTAACTAAACTTCCTATTATTGCAGATATTCACTTTAATTATAAATTAGCTTTAATATCAGCAGAATTTGTAGATGGGATTAGAATAAATCCTGGAAATATTGGAGATAAAAAGAGAGTAACCCAAATTGTAAAAGCTTGTCAAGAGAGGAATTTAGCAATTAGAATAGGAGTAAATTCTGGAAGTTTAGAGAAACAATTTGATAATAAATATGGACAAACTCCAAAAGGAATGGTTGAATCAGCCCTTTATAATATAAAATATTTAGAAGACTTAGGATTTGAAAATATTAAAATTTCACTTAAAGCTAGTGATGTTTTAAGAACTGTTGAGGCTTATAAATCCCTTCGTCCACTAGTTAATTATCCATTTCATTTAGGTGTAACAGAGGCTGGAACTCTTTTTCAATCCTCAATTCGCTCCTCTATTGCACTGGGTTCTCTATTGCTTGATGGAATTGGTGATACTATGAGAGTTTCTATTACGGGTGAGCTTGAAAAAGAGATAGAAGTTGCAAAAGAGATTCTTAAAAGTCTTGGAATTATAAAAGAGGGCTTAAATATAATTTCTTGTCCAACTTGTTCAAGGTTAGAAGCTAATTTAGTT
This sequence comes from Campylobacteraceae bacterium, assembly GCA_016744535.1. Classification (GTDB taxonomy): domain Bacteria; phylum Campylobacterota; class Campylobacteria; order Campylobacterales; family BB28; genus BB28. The sequence continues at coordinate 17,865 of JADGEE010000016.1, read as the reverse complement.
GATGCAGTAGAAATTATAAAAGAGAAGACCAAACATATTAAGACTCCACTTGATGTCTCTGTCATGGGTTGTGTTGTAAATGCAATTGGAGAGGCAAAGAATGCAGATGTTGCAATTGCTTATGGAAAGGGCAGTGGATTAATTATTAAAAAAGGTAAAGTTATTGCAAAACTAGGAGAGAGAGAGCTAGTTGATAAATTTTTATCAGAAGTAGAAAAAGAGATAAAAAAAATAGAGAAGATAGAAAAGAGTTCTTAAAATGTTTAAATTTTTACTTATTTTAATACCAATATTTATATATGCACAAAATTTACATACAAAACATATATTAATTTTGCACTCATATAATCAATCTATGAGTTGGGTTCAAGATATTACAAAAGCGATAAAAGATGAATTAAATGATGAAAATATAGTATTTCATATTGAAAATATGGATACAAAAAGAATTTATAATAGAGAGTATTTAAATAAATTAATAGAGCTATATAGATTAAAATACTCTAATACTAAATTTAATTGCATAATATCTTCAGATAACAACGCTTATGACTTTTTAAGAGAAAATAGAGATAATTTATTTGCAGAAACACCAGTTGTATTTTGTGGAGTTAATTACTTTAAAGATGAAGATATCAAAGATTTAAAAAATTTTACAGGTGTTGCAGAGATTTTTGATGTTAAATCTACAGTTGAACTTATTTTAAAATTACATCCAAATACTAATAATATATTTATTATAAATGATTACTTAAAGACTGGTAGAGCTTGGGAAAAAACAATAAAAGAAGATGTAAAAGTATTTAAAGATAGAGTTAAATTTACTTACAATGAAAACTTAACTCTAAATGGATTAAAAAGTGAAATCTCTAATTTACCAAAAAATAGTATTGTACTTTTAGGAGTCTACTTTAAAGACAAGAATAATAATTATGTAACTTATGAAAAAATGGGAAAAATAATTACAGAGTCTACTACTGTTCCAACTTACTGCTTACTTGAATTTAATATTCAACAAGGAATCGTAGGAGGATATGTAATTAGTGGATATTCACAAGGGCAAGAGGCATCTAAAATAGCAAAAAAAATTTTGAATGGAGTAGATGTAAGTTCTATAAAAGTTAAAAAAGAGGGAATAAATAGAGCTGTATTTGATTACAGAGAATTAGAAAAATTTAATATATCAATTAATTTACTTCCAAAAGATTCCATTATCAAATATGAAGTTAAAACATTTTATAAAGAAAACAAAATCATAGTATTGTTAGTTTTAATTTCATTTTTAATTTTAATTATATTTTTGATTTATTTAATTTTAAATATTTTAAGAAGAATTAACGCAGAAAAAAAGTTAAATGAGTTAAATGATAATTTAGAGAATAAAGTTTTAATGAGAACAAAAGAATTGCATAGAAGTGAACAACAATTTAAAGATATGTTTGATAAACACTCTGCAATAATGCTTTTAATTGACCAAAGTATGGAGGGGTTAATTATTAATGCAAATTTATCAGCTAAAAAGTATTATGGATATGAAAATTTAATAGGTATGAAAATTAATGATATAAATACTATGACTAAAGAAGAAGTATTAAAAGAGATGAGTATAGCAAAAAAAAGAAAAAATAGTTATTTTATATTTAAACATAGGTTAGCTTCAAGTGAAGTCAGAAATGTAGAAGTTGATTCAACTCCAATTCATACTTTAGATAAAAAAGTTATTCTGTTTTCTATTATTCACGATATTACTGATAGAGTAAAGTTTGAAAAAAAATTAAAAGAGTTAAACCAAAATTTGGAAGAGAGAGTAAAATTAGATATAAAATCAAAAAGAGAACAAGATAAAATCTTAATTCAACAGACAAAAATGGCAGAGATGGGTGAAATGGTTGGAGCTATTGCACACCAATGGAGACAGCCACTAAATGTTCTTGGTTTAATTGTTCAAAAGGTAAAATTTTTATATAAAAGAGGAAAATTAGATGATTTAACAATTGATAATATACAAACTAAAGCAATGAAACAGATAAATTTTATGTCAAAAACAATTGATGATTTTAGAGATTTTTTTAAACCTACAAAATCTAAAGAGGAGTTTTTTGTATATCAAGTAATAGAGGAGGTTATATCTATTTTATCAGCACAATTTAAAGTTCATAATATAGAAGTAAATATTTCCGAATTTAAAGGTGTTAAAATATTAGGATATAAAAATGAGTTTAAACAAGTAATTTTAAATATTTTAAATAATTCAAAAGATGCAATACTAGAGAGAGAAAAAAGAGAAAATAATTTTTTTGGAAAAATAGATATTAATATTTTAGAGATTAAAGAGTATATAAAAATAGAGATAAAAGATAATGGAGGAGGAATTGAATTAGATGTAATTGATAAAGTATTTAATCCATACTTTACTACAAAAACTGCAAGTGGAACTGGTATTGGACTTTATATGAGTAAAATGATTATTGAAAATAGTATGAAAGGTAAGATTTACCTCTCAAATATAGATGATGGAGCTATATTTTCAATTGAATTGAAAATTTTTTAAAAATTACCAATTTTTGACACTTAGAAAGGTAAAAAAGTTAATTTTATAGTATATTTAATCTAAAATTTATCTCCAGTTAAAATTTTCATAATCTCCTCATTATTTATTAAAAACTAAAAGAGATTCTAAAAATACTTGACTCTTATAGCCTGTTGGATTTACGCTATCACTTAATTTTTCTAAAATTTCATTTAATTTAAACTCTTCACAAATTTTCTCTATCTCTCCATCAATTCCAAATCTAATTAAATAATTTTTAATACTTTTTTCCCAGTTTACACCATATTTATCTTTATTATATTTAAACTCTTGAATATATCCAACTTTTAAAATAGAGGCTATCTTATCAGACCAATATTTTAATTTAAGATATATAGCAAGTTCAGATAAAACAGCAGAAGGGTCTCCTTTAAAGGCATCTTTTAGGGCATCTTCAAAAATATCATTAAACTTATCTTCTAATTTTTGGAAAACACTTAAAGAGCTAAGAGCTGGATATTCTAGTACTAAATTATAAACTTCTTCTAAATTTTTATTCTCTATTGCTTGAAACATTTTTTTCTTTTGGTCTATTAAAAATAGTTTAGCTTTTACCATATGTGTATGAGTTGCAAAATTAATTAATGTTTTTGCAATTTTTTTTGCTTCATCGAATTTCTCTTGATTTTCAAAATCAACCATTTTTGTAAGAAGAATATTTCCTAAGTTACTAGTTTTTTGATATAAATCACTATCTTTTAAAAATGGGTGTTTTTGAACTAAAGAAAAATAAGCTTTAAAGTTTTGATTCTTAATATAATTTTCTGCATTTTTAAATATTGATGGATTCACTAATAGTGCTTTGGCTATATTTGCTTTCTCTTCAATTGCCATAAATTGTTTTAACATCTCTTGTGCTGGTTTCTTATTTATTGTAGCATCTTCTTCTAAGAGTTTTTTTGCTTTATTAAATATACTAAGCCATCTATTTTCAAGTTTTTTATAAGCATCTGTATGTTTTAAATACTGCTTATTTTGTACTAAAACATAAGCATTTTTATAATCCTCTTTTTCAACTAATTCTAAAAACTCTTTAACTAAATCTTTTTTAATTAAGTATATATTAAATTGTTCATCTTTTTTAGGGTCATCCACAAAGGGAGCAACTAATTCAACGGCATCTTCAATTCTCTCTTCACTTAAAAGTGTTATAGCCTCTTGTAAAATATCAGGCCAAACTTTATCAAATTTTTTATAAAATGGATGAATTGTCAAAAATATATTTTTCTTTAAAATCTCTTTGGCATTTTTAAAATCATCTTTATCTAAATATGATTTTAACTCATCAGTATGTTTGTTAAAATCAAATATTTTTACACTTCCATCAATAAAAGCTATAATAATTGATTGCTTATATATTCGTACATTTGATATTCCATTATTATCTAAACTTACATCTAAAACTTTTATATTATCTTCAAGTCTAACAGCATATATATCATTTTTTCTACTTCCAATAATTGCAAAATCCTCATCTTCTGTAATAGAGATTGAGGTTGGCCAAGAGTTAAAGTGATTGTTTAAAAAATTTATTTTTTTTTCAATTAAATCATAGACTCCTGAAGCTCCATCTCTTGTAACAAAAAATATTTTTTTAGCTTTATCAAAAAATTTTAAATTTTCAACTACACCTTTAGTTTTAAAAACTCTAACGATTAGATTTCTTTTTAAATCAAATACAAGTGAAGTTTTATCATAAGAGCTAATTGCTACTAGTCTATCATTTTTAGAGAAATCTATTGAGGCGATAAAATCTGGTCTATTTGGAAGTGATGTTAAAACTTCACCTTCAGGTAATTGAAAAATAAAAACTTTGCCATCAGCTCCACCAGTTGCAAGATATTTTGAATCTACTGAAAATTTAGATACTTCTATTTTTGAAGTGTGCCAAGAGGTTTTAAAAAGTTTATTAATAAAATAGTTATCTTCTAATTGAAATGTTAAAAGAGAATCTAATGTTTTATCAGGAGTCGCTAAGTAGCCTTTAATTGAGGAAGCCATAGATTTAGTATATTCGTGTAGAGAACTTTTTACTCTCATTAACTTTATATTTTTAATTAATTTAAAATTATCTTTATCAACTATATATATATTATAAAAATTATCCATCATTAAAATATAGTTATCTAATATGGAAATACTAATTATACTACTATTTAATTTTAACTCACTTATTAAATTCAACATTGGTAACTCTCTTTAATTTTTTGTAATTATATCAAGATATCGACTATATTAAAGCTATTTTAATACTTTAAAGGTTAAAATTTAACTTAATTTATTTAAAAGGGAAGAATTTATGCCAAAAATTAATAGATATGTAGATATTGACACAGTTGAGAGAGAAGCAAAAAAAGACTTTATAGATAGACACTCTCCATTTGTACACTGTGAAAACAGTGCAAAAAAAGGTGAAAAATTTAAAGTAAAAGTTAAAATGGGTAATGAGTATTCTCACCCAGATGACTTTGACCATTATATCTCTTATGTTCAACTATTTAATGGTGAAACACTACTGGGACAAGCGACTTTTACAGCAGGTGCATTAGGAAATCAAAAAGAGAATTTAGAAGTTGATTTTTACATTGTTCCAACTAGAAAATTAAAGTTAAGTGCTATGAGTTACTGTACTAAGCACGGAGTATGGGAGAGTGATCCAATTTCAGTAGAGGTTAGCGAATAGCTTTTCTCTTTATGGAGTTATCTCAAGCTTTATCTCTAAAATATCTTTATAGTCTAAAAATGTTAGGAATTGACTATTTAGATATTAGTGAGTTAGAAACTACGCTAGAAAATCATCAGAACTTACCTTTTGATATAAACAAACTAAGAGACATTGTAAATAATTGTACTGTTTGTGATTTATCGGCTACTAGAAAGAATGTGGTATTTGGTGAGGGAAATTTAAGTACCAAAGTTATGTTTGTAGGTGAGGGACCTGGTGCTATGGAAGATAGTAGTGGAAAACCTTTTGTGGGAAGGGCGGGACAACTTTTAACAAAAATGATAGAGAGTGTACTTGATATTAAAAGAGAAAATGTATATATTGCAAATATAGTTAAGTGTCGTCCTCCTAATAATAGAGTTCCAACTCCAATGGAAGCAACTACTTGTAAAGCTTATCTAGTAAGACAAATTGAAATCATAAAACCTAAGATTATAGTAGCATTAGGGGCTACAAGTTACCACTACTTAACAGAGGATAAAGCTAGAATTTCATCTGTTAGAGGTAGAGTTTTTGAATTTGGTGACTTCTATTTAATTCCAACTTATCACCCAAGTTTTTTACTTAGAAATCCATCTGCCAAAAAAGAGGCATATCAAGATTTATTAAAAATAAAGAGTCTATTATGAAAATAATTTTTATCATATTTATATTAATCTCTTTTTTAAATGCAAAGAGTTATCTGCTCTCTTCTTTATCAATTCCAAATAGTGAAATTATAGATTTATCTACAAAGCCTTGCAATGAAGAGTGTCTAAATTTACACTTAATAAGAAAAGAAGTTTTTTCATTTTTAGCAAAATTCAATAAAAGTATTTCTAATAGTGAGTTAAAAAATAAGTTATTAATGTATAGTTCGCTATTTAATTTAAAAAAAGAGTTAATGTTAGATATCAGAATTGCTATATTATTTCCTCAAAAAAAAATTGGAAAATATGCACTTAGTACAACAAAATCTATTCTCTCTTATCTTTTAGCACAAGACAGAGGATTTAAGATAGAGACATTTGATTCTATTAATGAGAGTGAAGTTAATATTCAAAGAGCAATTAAAGAGATAAAAGATAAAGAGTATAGATATGTAATTGCAATATTTACAAATAGTGGTTTAAAATATTTAGATAAATATTCTCAAGGACTAAATCTGTTTATTCCAACTATAAATAAAAATTCTACTGATATAAACTCGTCTAATATTGTATTTGGAGGCATTGATTATAAAGCACAAATTAAAAAATTAAAAAAGTTTGCTAACGAGAAAGTATCAATTTTTTATGATAAGAGTAGTGTTAGTAAAAATTTAACTAAATATATTGAGAAGAATTCAACTAATATCTATAAAGCTAAAGTAGATTCAGATGAACAAGATTTTAAGAGATTAATTGGCTGGAATAAAAATTTAAATTACTCATCAATTTTTTTAAATACTCCTGTAATTACAAGCAGTTTAATACTATCACAATTAAGTTTTTATGAAAAGCCTATTTATAGAGTTTTATCAACTCAAGTAAATTATAATCCACTGCTTTTATCTTTAACTCAAAATAGAGATAGAGATAAATTATTAATTGTAAATTCAATTTCAAAAGTTTCAAATTCTCTATTAAGTGATTATAACAAACTCTTAGGAAATGATTTAAATTATGATTGGATTAATTACTCAACAACTTTAGGGACAGAATATATGTTTAATTTAATTATAAAAGAGAAGAATAAAAATTTTAATGAAAATATATTTAATAATCAAATAATTTATAATAATGATATTATAAAAATAAAAAATAGTGGCTTTAAATCAGTTCTTTATTAAAGCTTAGAGTGAGATTAGATAATGATATTAAAGATAAAATTATAAAATATGCAAAAGAATATTTTGGTGATGATATAAAATCATATCTATAGATATGTTACACAAAGAAAAATCTACCTTATAGTAAAAACACTATTTAAAAAAGATAAATATATATATATAATAAAAATTTAAAAGGTTAATATTTATGACAAATGTAATTTTATGCGGAGGAAGTGGGACAAGACTTTTTCCTTTAAGTAGGTCGTTAATGCCAAAACAGTTTTTAAAAATATTTAATGGTGTTTCTCTTTTTCAAAAGACGCTTAAAAGAAATCAAAAAAGTTGTAAAAATAGCTATATTGTATCGAATGATTCTCAATATTTTATAGCACAAGACCAAATTGAAGAGTTAGGATTAAAAAGTCAGAATTTTTTACTTGAACCTATTGGTAGAAATACAGCCCCTGCTATTGCACTTGCATCTTTTGGAGTCCATAGAGATACTATTCTTTTAGTTACACCTTCAGATCATTTAATTAAAAATCAAGAGGAGTATGAAAAAGTTTTATTAAAAGCTAAAGAGTTAGCTAGGAAAAATTTTTTAGTAACTTTTGGAATAAAACCAACATATCCTGAAACTGGTTATGGTTATATTGAAGCTGATGAATTTAATGTAAAAAGTTTTAAAGAGAAACCAAATATTGAATTAGCAAAAGATTATTTAGAAAGAGGAAATTTCTTTTGGAATAGTGGAATGTTTTGTTTTAAAGCAGGTGTTTTTTTAGATGAGCTTAAAAAGCACTCTCCTAGAATTTATGAGACTTCTAAAATTGCTTATGAGAGAGTAAAAAGTGATAATTTAGTTAGAGTAAAATTAGAAAATATGCAAAATATTCCTGAGGATAGTATAGATTATGCAGTATTAGAAAAAAGTGATAGAGTAAAAGTTGTTCCTGCTGATATTAATTGGAATGATGTTGGAAGCTTTGATTCTCTTTATAGTGAACTTGATAAAGATGATGATAAAAATACACTTTCAGATTCTATTAATTTAAATTCAAAAAATAATTTAATTATTTCAAAAAAGAGAGTTGCCACAATAGATATTAATGGTTTAATAATAGTAGATAGTGGAGATTTTTTATTAGTTAGTAAAAAGGGAAGTTCACAAAAAGTTAAAGAAGTTGTTAAAAAATTAAAAGATGAAAATTCAACTCTTCCAAATATCCATTTAGAAGTTCATAGACCTTGGGGAATTTTTCAAACTTTAGAAGAGAGTGGAAACTATAAAATTAAAAAAATTATTGTAAAGCCTAAAAAAAGACTTTCTCTTCAAAAACATTTTCACAGAAATGAGCATTGGATTGTAGTTAGTGGAACTGCTACAGTTAGAGTTGATGATAGAGAATTTTTACTTAGAAGCAATGAATCAACTTATATTCAAATGGGAAAAATTCATAGACTTGAAAATTCAGGTGTTATTGATTTAGTTATGATTGAAGTTCAAGTAGGACAATATTTGGGTGAAGATGATATTGTAAGAGTTGAAGATGATTTTAAAAGAGTATAGGATTTTAGTTTTGAAAGAAGTCTAATGTGTATTAAAAAAAGGGATAAATTTATGTTTGAAAATAATATATTTGATGAGTATTTAGAAGAAGAGAGTAAAAGAGTTTTAAAAAAGTTACGAGATGATGAAGTTTTAAATCAAGATGATAAGTTGATAATGGTTTTGAAGTCTCAAACAAATCATTTTCACCATTTAGATATAGAGTTAAGAGAAGATATAAAAGATTTACGAGAAGATATGGACAAGAGATTTGAACAAGTTGACAAGAGATTTGAACAAGTTGATAAGCGTTTTGATGCTGTTATTTTAAGAATGGATAGATTTATGATTTGGTCTTTAGGTTTAACTTTAACTTCTACTATTTTTATCATTAGTTTTATGAAATTTATGTAAGGAAGGAAAAAATATTAACTTAAAGTTATTCAAATTATTCGATATTATATTAAATAGTAGCAAAGTTTTAAAGATACTGGAAAAGCACTATTTAATTTACCTAAGATTGAATAAACTTTAAATTTTTCAAAAAACAGCACACAAATAGCACATAGTTATTATATTATATATATTGAGGTATAAATATATCTGAAATGTTAAAAGAGTTTGGTAAAGCTATATTACAATTTGCTAATATCATAAGTGGAGTTGTTTTATTTAAAACTTTCATTGAAAGTGGTAAAATTAGTCTGTTAGTTCTTGCTGTTGTTTTAATGGCAGGATTGTATTTAATAGGTTTATTATTAATCAATGAAGGAGGAAAAGATGAGCGATGATGAAATAGAAATGTTTTTAGGTGGAATGAGTGTAATTGCTTTTATAGCTTTTTTTATTTTAAAAAGTTATTTTAAAAGAAAAAGAGCTCATTCTCATTCAAAATGAGTTTTTCACTATTATATTTTAGTTTATTTTCATATACTTTCTTTTATAATGCGGTGTTTAAAACTTCTTTTTTTAAGAATCGTATTAAATAAAGAGTGTTATAATTTCGAGATTTTAATTCAATTAACAAAGTAAGGAGACAAAATGAGAAACAAATTTTCAAGTAATTTGTTACAAAAAGGTTTAATAAGTTTAGCTGCAGCTTCGGTTTTAGCAACAGGGGTAATGGCTACTGGGCTTGGTGTTCCAATTATAAAAACAGATAAAGATAAATATAATATTTATCAGACACTTTTTGCACAGCTTCAATCGAGAGATGATAATGCTACAGCTTCTCCTGTTAATTCTGGAGGACAAGAGCTTGCAGTTACGGCTACAAGTACAGGTACATCTTTAAGTGTAGATAAAAATTTAGAGAGAAATGCTACTACAACAGGTTCTTTAACTGAATACATTTATGGTTCAATAGGTGATTTACTTGGAGATTTAAATGGAAGTGTAAGTAGTAGTATTACAGGAAAAGGTAATAACTTAAAAGGTATTACTTTCACAACAGATACTACTTTAAATAGTAGTGATGGTACAACTATTGGAACAAATTCAGTTTTAGCAGTAACTACAACTGATACTGTAACACTAAGCTATACAGAAGTAGCTGATGGTGATACTGCGAGTGAAACTGTAGAGATTGGATTTAGTGATGCAAGTTTTAGTGGAACTTCGAGTAAAGTATTAGTTTCTAGTAGCTACGGTTTATCAGATGGTAATATATCTATAGTTTTAACTGATAACGATTTAAATATGGATTCTAATGCAACTAATTATAAGTTAATTAGAGCATATAATACATCTGGATACTATGCAGAGTTTAATCTTAGTGAGACTGGTGATAATACAGGTATATTCAAAGGTACTCTTAGTACTGGTACAGATTTATCATCAACTACTAATTATACAGGTCTTGATGGTGAAAATAATAGTAGTTTATATGTCAGAGGTACTGGCGATACTATAACTATCCATTATGGAACAGGTGTTTCAACTGGTGTATCTAGTTCGGCTATGGATTACACTATGGACATTATGACAGATTCAAGTCAGAATGATTTAACTCATACTGTGGAAGTTTCAGCAGGAACACAAGGTACAGTTGATTTAGGTGGTAGTGCGTTTAGTGCAAACACACCTATGACAATATCTATAGCAGATACTGATTTAAATACAGGAAGCACAAGTCTTCAACAGATAAGCAGTAGTTCATCTTCTGTTGATGATTACAGCGTTGGAGCTACTCTATATATTACAGGTACAAATGGTACAAAAGATACTTATATCTCTTTAACTTTGACTGAAACAGGTTTAAATACAGGTCTTTTTACTAAAGAGTTAAGCTTTAAAGCAGTGCCAGATGATACTATTTCAAATGTTGTATATATTGATAGTAATCTTTCATCACCTATTCCTGTTGAAGTTGGTTCTACTTTCAAAGTAGTATATAACGATTTATTAGATGGAACAACATCAACAAGCGATAACAATATTAGTGCAAGTGCTACATTTTCAGCAAACTCTGGAACTATTAGTGTTTCAAGAAGTACTGTAAATAATTTAGGTTTAGTAGTATTAACTTTGAATGATATGGATTTAAATAAAAATTCAGAGGCAATTGAAGTTGTTTATTCAAATGACTATGAATCAAATGTTACAGTTTGTAACTCTAGTGGTACGAGTAGTTATGATACAACTGCAGGTCAAAAGAATTGTATAGGTAATTCAGGAGATATAATAACTTTTACAGAAACTGGTGTTAATACAGGTATATTTACATCTGGTGACATAACAGCATTAGTTGCTTCTAATCAAAATGAATCATCTACTGGAGCTACAAATGACATTAATTTAACATCTAACAATGTGGCTACTGTTAAATATTTTGATTATGTAAATGTATCTGGTGCAACAGCATCTTCATTTACTGCTCCAACTTCTACAGCTTCATTTGTAGGAATGGAAAATGTTGGTTTAATTAGTCTTGACGCATCTACATATACAACTGGTTCAACAGTAACAGTGACTCTTACAGATGAAGATTTAAATACAGATTCAACTTCAGTTGATACTTATACTTATCTTACATCAAAAGTTTTTATTAATGATGTTCAAACAGGTAATACAAATGCCGTAGGTGTTGCATTAACTGAAACAGGTGTAGATACAGGAGTATTCACAGGAAGTGTTACAATTGGTTCTACTGATGTGAATTCAACGGCAGTAGTTGCTACAACATCGTCATCTACAACTTTAACAGTGTTATATGATGAGGATGCTGATGGTAATTACAATACTAGTGATACTGGAAATAGATATGCACAGGCATCAATTACTAATACAACTGCTACGCTAGAGATTGATGAAACTAGTGTTAATACTTATGGTGACCAAATTAATATTACTGTTACTGATTTAGACCAAAATAGTGATGCTAATTCTGCAGATACAATTACTGTTAATATTCGTTCAACAACATCAGATACTACGCAACTATTAACATTAACTGAAACTGATATAGCTACTGGTATATTTACTGGATATTTAACAACAAATTTATCAACAACTGCTAGCACTTCTAATACTTCTACAGCTAGTACGACACTAGAATTAGCTGTACAAAGTGGTGATACAATTGAAGTTACTTATAGTGATACAAAAAATGTCTCTAATTCAACTGTTACATTATCGAAATTAGCAACAGCTACACAAACGACAGCTACAATAGATGTTCCTGCTAATGTTGAAACTTCTGGAACAATAACTATTAATGTAACTGAATTAGATGGTGGTTATGATAGTAATGATGATTTAACAAGTACAGCTATAGCAAGAGATACCTTAGATATTAAAGTATTTTCAACATCTGATGGTATTGGCTATGATATGACTTTGGTTGAAACAGAAGCAACTTCTAAAATATTTACAGGTTCTATAGAAGTTGATAGCTCTTTATCTGTATCTGGTGCTAAAATAAAAGCAGTAGAGGGTGATACAATTACTATTAGATATGATGATAGAACTACAGGTTCTACTACTAGCTCTACTGAAGCAACCTCTAGTTATAGTAATAAGATAGATGCTACTATAACAGTTGGTGCATCTACTGATTTAACTTCAAGTTCTACAATGGAAGATGGTACAACTCCTATAACTGTAGCAGTTGGAGCTACATATGATATTGAATTTACAGGTATGAATGATTCTTTAGAAGCCACTGAAAGTAATGTTTCAATTGCAACAGCAGAAGTTAATGCTGAAATGCTTACAATTACAGGTTTAGTTGAAGGTACAACTACTATTGATGTAACAGATGGAACAGATACTATTACAGTTGATGTAACTGTAACTGCTGAAGTAGCTACAGTTATAGATACAATGGCTGATGGTTTTGATGCATCAACTGCTTTTGCTGATTTAACAATGGATACAGCTGAAAATACAGCAGCTAGTGCTACTGCAATTGATAACGCTGGTAATGTTTTAACTTCGACTGTAGATGGAACTACTTCAACTTTCTCTGATGCAGATGGAAATGAACTTGTTAGTATTACTTTTACAGATACAGGTTATAGTGTACAAAGTGCTATCGATGGTATCTCATTTAGTAGAGCTATCGTAGCTGGTGATGAAATTACTGTAACTGTAAATGATGCAAATGGTGATTTAGTAGGATTAGTTCTAACAGCAGCTGAAGCAATGACTACTGCTACTACTCCAGCATTGAGTGTAGGATGGAATTTATTAGGAAATGCTTCTAATGCTTCTCAAACTGTTTCTAAAGAAGGTATCGCTATAACTTGGGCTTTTGATGGTACTTGGACACAAGATGGTGAAGTTCCAGCAGGTAAAGGTTTCTGGGCTAAAGCTGATGCTGAAATGGCTGGATATGAGTTTGCTAATAGTGGTGATGGTACAGAAATGCCTACATTTACTGCTGGTGAGTGGTCATTAATGTCTGCTACAATGGGTGGAACTTTATCTGATATTTTTGATCTTGTAACTGACGCAACTGTAGTATGGTCATTTAAAGATAATACTTGGTCAAACGATGGTACAACTTCTATCGAAGTAGGTCAAGGTTTCTGGATTAAGTAATCTCTTTTCTCTTTTCTCTTTTCTATAATTTAATTTAATTTAAAAAAAGGAAAGCTAATGAAAAAAACTTTAGTTAGTATTGCGGCAGCTTCACTTTTAGCTCTTAATTTCACAGGATGTGGTAGTAGTTCTTCTAGTACTTCTAGTGAAACTAAAGAAGTTAAAGTGGCTGATATTGCTTCAGTTGTTAGTGCAGAAGTAACCTCAGGGGCTTTAACAGCAACAGAGTTAGGAAATGGTTTTTATAATTTTAGTGCTCAACCAACTGAAAAGATGTTATCAACAGGTGGTTTTATAGATTATAATAATAATAATACACAAGATACTGGAGAGCCTACAGCTCTTACTTTAAGTGCTGATGCAGATAAATCTACTTTAAATGCTTTTACTACACTTGTAACAGAGAGTTCTAAGAGTGAACAAGAGATAGCTGATTTACTTGGTCTTACTATAGACGAATTAAATTCAGATACAAGCCTTGCAAGTTTAGAAGTTCAAAAAAAAGTTGTTTTAGCTAATGCAATTGTAAAACAAGTCCAAGGTACTTCTAGTACAACTACAACTGCAACAACTGAAGTCACAGCACCAGTATCTTCTACTGATACAACATCAAGTGAGGCTACTTCAACAGAAAATACATCTACTACTGATGATGCACCTTCAAGTGTTTTACCAAGTATAGATGGAAGTTCAACTGCTGCAGTCGCAACAACAACTGAAACAGTAGCAACTGAAACGGCAGAAACTGAAACGGCAGCAACTGAAACGGCAGCAACTGAAACGGCAGCAACTGAAACGGCAGATATATTACCTAGTATAGGCAGAAGTTTAAGAGCAGATGGTGAAGATTCAACTACTCCACCTGTTTTACCAACAGTTGGAACAGCAACAACAACTGCAACAAATGATACGAGTGGTGTATTACCTTCAACTGAAACAAATAAGTATGATGAGTTATTAGATCAAATTAGTTCAAAAATAAATACAGGTGAAAGTATATATTCAGCTGTAGTTAATACAACTGGAATATCAGAATTATCAAATTTAGAGAGTGCAACTGATTCAGAAAGTGTTCAAGCTATTAATACAACTCTTTTAACAGAAACTGTAACTGACACTATATTGCCTCCTGTGTCTACTCCTGTAACATCTCCAATAGATAATGAAACAGTAGTTCCAGTGCCAACACCGACACCAACGTCACCTGTACCGACTCCAACTGAACCTGTAGTAACACCGACACCAACAGCACCAGTTCCAACACCAACACCTGATAATGGTGTTATCGATCCAGAAGAAACATTGGAGACTGCTAATGAAGGTGATATAAGTTCTGAGCAAAACATAGGTACATCAGATGAGCAAATTAGTGTTGGTTTTTAATAACTAAAAATTTAAATAAAATTAATTTAAGGATATTTAATGATAAAAAGTAATTTTTTTAAGGGCTTGCTAATTTCAGCAATAGCAGCTTCTTCTATTTATGCTGCAGATGTTAGTTTAGTTTTAGAAAGTAGTAATGATAAAGCGCCAATGTGGTCTCAAAAATCTGGTATTGATGATTTCAAAATGTTAATTTTCCCAGCTAGAGTAAATTTATCTGAATTTGATTCAATTGCATCTTTTCAAGTTGTTAATGCTACTCCTTTAGATGCAAGTCACCCAAAAGATAGCTATAAAGCGACAATTGAGAATGGTGTAGTTACATCTATTATTCAAATAAGTGATGAAAGTGATGTTACAGCAGATGTTAAAGATTTAATGTTTGTAGATGGAACTAAGCTTAAAGGTAACAATCCATATTACTTTGGTAAAACTTCTGAAACAATTAATGTTAATTTAATTTTTAAAACAGGTTCTTTAGCTACATTTGATTTAAGTGCTGATACAGATGGTGATGGTATTGTAAATGGTGAAGATTATTGTC
This sequence comes from Campylobacteraceae bacterium, assembly GCA_016744535.1. Lineage (GTDB taxonomy): Bacteria > Campylobacterota > Campylobacteria > Campylobacterales > BB28 > BB28. The sequence goes on along the minus strand of JADGEE010000016.1, from coordinate 2,239 downwards.
CATATACTGCAGGTGTAGAAGGTGTTGTTTTAGATGATGATTCTGCAAACTCTAAAACAAGAGGTTTAAGAGCTATTAGTTTATTAGAGGTTGATGGAAATGGAATACCATCAATTCCAACAGCAGGTGATACTACTGTAACATCTAGTGAAACTGATTTAGTTATTAATTTAGTAATGGATGGAGCAAATTCAGTTTTTGTAGCTAAATATGGAGCATCTTTAGATGCTATAACTGAAAGTGGTACTTTTGATGGTATGGCAGTAACTGTTCCAAATACTGCTAAATATGTACAAATTATTAGTGATGGTGGAACTGTTACTTTTGAATTAAGTGGTACTCCTGATGTAGTTGAGCCTACTCCTACTCCTGATGTAGTTGAGCCTACTCCTACTCCTGATGTAGTTGAGCCTACTCCTACTCCTGATGTAGCTGAGCCTACAACATCAGTTGCATTAAATGGTTGCCCAGCTATTAGTGTATCTGGAAGTGTAGCTCCTGAAGTAACTCCTGAAGTAACTCCTGAAGTAACTCCTGAAGTAACTCCTGAAGTAACTCCTGAAGTAACTCCTGAAGCTAGTACAGTATCTTTATTAGAGGTTGATGGAAATGGAATACCATCAATTCCAGCAGCAGGTGATACTACTGCAACATCTAATGGAACTGATTTAGTTATTAATTTAGTAATGGATGGGGCAAATTCAATTTTCGTAGCTAAATATGGAGCATCTTTAGATGCTATAACGGAAGATGGTACTTTTGATGAAATGGCTGTGACTGTTCCTAATAGTGCTAAGTATGTACAAATTATTAGTGATGGTGGAACTGTTACTTTTGAAGTTAATTAAATAAAAAAATAGAGATTTTTTCTTCTCTATTTTTTATAAATTTAAATTTAAGTATTTTATTTTATAAAGAGTAGATAAATTTAAAAAGGTTATATATGAAGAGGTATTATTTTTCATTTTTTTTACTTCCATTTTTGGTAGGTTGTGGGAATGGTAGTAGTTCCATAGATACTAAAACAGAACAATCTAACATATCTTCTTCTAATTTTAATGAAAATGAAGTAGAAAATATGCAAGAGAGTAATACTAATATAACAAGTAATAATATAGTTGTGGAAACTACTAATATGGCTGTAGATATAAAGAGAGAATTAACAGTATCAGGAGCAGGTTATCTATTAAAAGCAAAAGTTTATATAGCTCAAGAAGAGGCTAAAGAGTTTGGAAGTGGAAAATATAATTTTTATAAAACAGATAATAATTTAGAAATAGTTTATATTGAGGGTGGATATAGTGATACAAATAATAATTCTAGGTTAGATACTTACGAGCCTTATAGTCCAATGATGTATACTTTTTCAAATTATTATAATGCAAACCCATTTACTACTTTTATGGTTAATATATTTGGTCATTACAATAATAATGATATAGTTAAAAATTTTGGGTTAGATGATAGATTTACATCATTTGATTTTGATGTACTAAGAGTTTCAAAAGAGTATAACGATATAGCAAAAATAGCTCTAATTTTGAAATTAACAAATGTTTATTTGACAAATGAAGAGAGTGATGATAATGTAATTAATATTAATAATTCTACTCAAAATAGTGGGAATAGTGTTAATACAACGACACTTTCTAGTAATATTTTACCAAATATAAATAGAGATATTGGTTTTAATTCAAAATTTTTAAATATTTATAATAATTTAAAAAATAGCACAATTATCAATCCTCTATTAAAATTAGAAAATGCTATTAAATCAACTATTTCAAATACAAATCTTTTTGAAGCTATTGACAAAATAGTTAATGCCAATGAAAATAGTACTTTAGCAGAGTTAGAAATTTTAATTGTGCCAAATTGGAATATTATGAATTATAATAACTATTATGAAGCAATTATAGAAGGTGCAATTTTAGATATAAATAGTAATATTTCAACTAATGAAACTATTACTACTCCATCTACAATAATTAATAATTCAAATATAACAAATATAACAAATATTTTACCAGAGGTTTAATTATGATAAAAATAATAATATCTTTATTTTTTGCGTTAATTTTAAATGCAGATATGTATATAAAAGTCGGAAATTTAAAAAATATTGAAGAAAAAGTTCCTACTTTACAAGAGAGTTTACCATTAGGTCTTGAAGTAGCAGATGAAGCTCTTAAAAAAGCTTTAGAAAAAAATATCTTTTTTGCAAGAGAATATATTAAAA
>JADGEE010000171.1 GCA_016744535.1 Campylobacteraceae bacterium | reverse complement strand
TGCCTCTCATCGTTTGTGAGCCGAAATTATAGCTGAAGTTCCTTAAAAAAATATTAAATTACAGAGGCTTTGCTATGACTTTTTACTTTTTTTAAATTAGCAATTACTTTAGCTAAAAATATAGAATTTTTATTTCGTTTAATTGATAAAAATTATGACTTTGTTGCATAAATCAAAAAATACTATAATTAGAGTATGAAAAAAGAAAAATATAAAACAACAAATTAGTCAAAATACAATAAATCTCTAATAAATAGAGGTGATATAACACTATGGATAGATGAAGAAGTCAGTAAAAACTGGATGAGTGAAGAAAAAAGTGGAGAGAGAGGTTCATCAATAAAATATATACTGATGTTACGCCAAATAAATTATGAGGCTTCTTTTTTTTCCATATTTTTTAATTTATTCATAGCTTCTTTTAATGCACTAACATATAGTTGTTCTTTAAAATTATAATGGTTTGTATGAAACTTAAGTTCTAAGATATAAGTCCGTAGACTGGAAGTTCGTGCCGTTTTTAACATATAATCTTGATAATCTAACTGGATTTGAACATCCTTTTAAATATACAAGACAATCCTTCTTTGCACTCATATCTATATCTCTAATTTTACTGAATTTTCCATTAATTCTATCTTCTTCATTAAAAGCTATTAGACGACTACTTTTTATTCTACAATACCTTTACCATTAAACAGCCTCTTTGTATTTGTAAATAGCCCCTATAGTCGAAATCTTCTCATATAGAGTCTTAATTAAAATATTTTCTAACTCTAATTTCATAAATTTTCCTACTCTATAATTAAGTTTTTAGAAAACTATCTTTTAGTTTATCTTCATTTTCAATATGTTTTTTAACATCTATTATAAATTCTGAAGGTAATCTTTTTAAAACTTCATATAAAAGTCTTCTTTTCTCTTTTATACCATTTTCCCAATTATTTAAAGTTTTTCTATTAAAGCCAAAATTATCAATCATTTCTTTTTTATTCATGTAATTATTATACAAAATAATAACTTATAATAATTTAATTTTAATTAAAGGAGCAATAGGTAATAATTCTCTATTTAGGCTAAAAAGAGTATAAATGAAAGAATTAATTAAAATAGAACTTTTAAATTTTCAAAATGAAAAGATTAATAGTGTAAATGCTAAAAATTTACATAATTTTTTAGGTCTAAAAAAAGATTTTTCGGATTGGATTAAATACCAAATAAAAAGGGGAATGTTTGATGAAAACATCGATTTTATCACGATTCCCCAAAAAAGGGGAGTTGCAAATGGTGGTTATAAAATGGTTAATGAATATTATCTAACTCTTGACACAGCAAAATAAATTGCAATGATTAGTGGTACGACAAAAGGTAAAGAAGTTAGAAATTATTTTATTCAAGTTGAAAAAATGTATATCGCAAACCAACTAAATACAAATAAAGTTTATGTCACATTAAGTGACTCTAAAGTTAGAGAAGGCTTTTTTATCGCATTTGATGGAAAATGCTACTACTCAAAAGAGAATTTAACTAAAACTCATTTTCATATTGACCATATTTTGCCAAAGTCAAAAGGTGGCGAAGATGTATTAAGCAATTTAGTTTTGTGCAAACCGAATATCAATCAAATTAAATCAGATAGCTATGATGAAAATTTTGTAAATCATCATCAAAATATCGTGAATAAGAATTATGCTCCAAAAATTGAAGCTATTTTAAATTTATTAGAAGATAATAAAATTTTAGATTTGAAATATCTCTTTAATTCAGGCGTTATGAATAAACTTGAAGATTTATATGGACGAGAAGCGATAAAAGAGCTTTACGCAAATTTAATTCCAAATTTGAATTATAAAAAATCCCAAAAAATTGAAACTAAAACAACAGAGTATTTTATTAAAAACTGCATTATTTCAACTAAAGGTTCACGATTAAGTACGATAAATTTATATAAAAATTATTTACAATTTTGTGATGATAACAGAAT
>JADGEE010000113.1 GCA_016744535.1 Campylobacteraceae bacterium | reverse complement strand
CTATACACTTAACACTATCAAAAGATAAAATATAATCTTTTTTATCTTTTATATAATCTCTATGTTCAATTAAATTTAATTTTGAAATTCTCTTTTTTATCCAAATAGAAAAATCCTCTTTAATATTTAAAGCTTTATAAAGATTCTTAGCAAATATAGATTCAACTCTATTTTTGCCTATTTTTTTAAACTTAATTTGTATAAGGTTTTTCATAATAAATCCTTTTCTAAAATAATATAAAAAATAAATTATATTATATAAAAAAATGTTTGTCAAATAAAAACTTAGATTTTACAATATTTTTTGAGAAATTACTTATCTAAAATAATATTTTTTAAAATTTTTAATTTATTGGCTTCCTCTTTTAATTTAAGATTCTCTTTTAAAAGTGATATAGATTTTAAAGTCTGTTTACCAATTTTAGCTGATGAAATACTACTCATTAATCCACCTTCACTAACTCCTATCTCTTCAGATACTTTTTTATAACCACCTAACTCTTTTATTAATTCTTTAGCTTCTGAAATGCTTAATAATTGACTATCTTCTTGTTTTTCTGCCATATTTTGCCTCTATTAAAATATTTAGTAATTTTACCAAAATTTAGAATGTAGTAATAGTGAAATTCATCAAAATAGTTTATTGAGTTATAGCTGTTTTTGGTATTTTTTAAATTAACTCTTTAATCTCTTCAATACTCAAACCTGTCGAAATAACAATAACATTTAAATCAATATTTTGTTTCAATAAATTTTTAGCAATATTTATTGCCTTTTGCTTTTCACCTTCTTTAATTCCTTTTTCAATTCCTATTTTTTCACCTTTTTCTATACCTATTTTTTCACCCTTCTTAATCCCTTTTTCTAAGCCTATTTTTTCACCTTTTTCAATTCCTCTTTTAATTCCTTTTTCAATTCCTCTCTCTAATGCAGTATCAAGAGTATTGATATAATCTCTATAATATTTTAAATTTATATGATAATTATGTTGTTGCTCTTTTGATAGTTTTAAAAATTCAGCTCTTTTAAAAGCATCCTCTAAAATATCACCTTTAAACTCTTTTGGAATCTCTTTTAATTTATTAACTTCTCTAAAAAAATATAACCAATACTCTAAATGTTTTGATAACTCCTCTTTACTTTTTTTAAATTTTGGAATTTCAATATATATAAAATTTAATTTTTCACTTACTTTTGCTTTAGTATTCGTATCCATAATTTGACAATAGTGAACATAGTTATCATCTTTAAACTCATCTACTTTAAAATTTAATATTCCAACAAAATATATCGGTTTTAGCTCAAAATTCCAACTTCCTCTTGTTGCTTGTTCTTGTATAGGAAAAGTTGTGTAATATAATGCTCTATCTATAAAAAATTTCTGTTCAGCCCTTTGAAGTTCAACTATAAATTCATTTTTATTCTCATCAATACAATATAAATCATAAATTGCTTTTCTATCTTCAGAAGTTGTGCCAAATTTTTCTGTACTTTTAAATGTTATAGATTCTATTTTACATTTTAATGGTAATAAATCATTTAAAAAACTTATTAAAAGAGGTTTACTCTCTTCACTTCCAAATATTCTTTTAAAGCCAAAATCTGTAAATGGATTTATAAATACTTCATTTGATAAACACATTTTTAACCTTTTAATTATCTTTTATAATTTTATCATAACTAAAGATTTCTTATCTTAAAATATTTTTAAAATAAAAAATCAATCGGAAAAATTATGAAAAATAATATGAGCAAAAGATTTACTCCACATATCGAAACTATTAAAACGGTATGGCAAAACAAAAAAAATTTAAATTACGCTTGGGAAATTTTAAATAATGGTGTTTGTGATGGTTGTGCATTAGGAACTAGTGGAATACGAGATTGGACTATGGAAGATGTGCATCTATGCTGGATTAGATTAAATTTGCTTCATTTAAATACAATGGATAGTTTTGATGAAAATATATTAAAAGATATAAGTGAATTAGAGAATCAATCGGAAAAAAAATTAAGAAAATTAGGCAGAATACCCTATCCATTAATTAGAAAAAAAGGTGATAAAGGCTTTAGTAAAATATCGTGGGACGAAATTTTAAATTTAATAGCTAATAGAATCAAGATAACTGATGTTAAAAAATTAAATTTCTATTTTGTTTCAAGAGGGACTATGAATGAGACTTATTATGTGGGACAAAAAGTAGCACGATTTTTAGGAACTAATAATATTGACAACTCTGCTAGACTCTGCCACTCTCCAAGTTCAGTTGCACTAAAAGATACAATAGGCTATCCCGCTTCAACTTGTAGTTATAGTGATTGGATAGGCACAGATTTACTTATTTTTATAGGAAGTAATCCTGCTAATAATCAACCAATGGCTACAAAATATATAGATTTAGCAAAACAAGCAGGAACTAAAGTTATTTTAATAAATCCAGTGAAAGAACCTGCAATGCAAAAATTTTGGATACCCTCACGCCCACAATCAGCAATTTTTGGAACTCAAATTACAGATAAATTTTATCAAGTAAAAGTGGGTGGGGATATTGCCTTTATAAATGGAGTATTAAAATATTTAATTAAATATGATTGGATTGATAAAGAGTATATCAAAGCAAATTGCATAGGTTGGGAGGTTTTAGAGGAGGAATTAAAATATCAAAATTTTAGAGAACTTGAAGATATTAGTGGTGTAACAAAACAAGAGATGCACACTTTTGCAAAACTTTATGCAAATGCAAAAAGTGCTGTTTTTGTTTGGTCTATGGGAATTACAATGCACAAAAGTGGAGTTGATAATGTAAAAGCAATCGTAAATTTAGCACTCTCAAGAGGAATGATAGGACGCAAAAAAACTGGATTAGTTCCACTAAGAGGACACTCTGGCGTTCAAGGTGGTGGTGAAATGGGTGCTGTTGCAAATGCTTTTGCTGGTGGACTTGAGATGAATGAAAAAAATGCAAAAGATTTTTCTAATAAATGGGGTTTTGAAGTTCCTAGCTGGAAAGGTATTTTTTTAAATGATATGATAGATGGAGCAGAGCGTGGTGATACAGAATTTTTATACTCTGTTGGAGGAAATGTACTATCAGTTTTACCAAATGAAAAATACACAAAAGAGGCACTTAAAAAAATTCCTTTTAGAGTCTATCAAGATATTGTTATAAATCCTCAAATGTTAGTTGAACCAAATGATACAGTTATAATTTTACCAACAACTACAAGATATGAGATGGCTGGAGGTGCGACAGAGACCACCACAGAGAGAAGAGTTATTTTCAATCCTGAAATTGGAGTGGGACGAATAAAAGAAGCTAGAGAAGAGTGGAGAGTGTTAATAGATATAGCAAAGAGAGTAAAACCACAATTAGCTGATAAAATTAATTTTAATTCAACTAGCGATATTAGAGAAGAGATTGCTAAAATTATTCCAATATATGATGGAATCCAAAATTTAAAACAAAAAGGTGATGAGTTTCAATGGGGTGGAAAAATTTTGGGGGAAGATGGAATTTTTCCAACAAGTGACTCAAAAGCTCATTTTAGTTCCCTTAAAGTTTTAAATAGATATTTGTCAAAAAATAGTTTTAATTTAATAACAAGAAGAGCAAAACAGTTTAATAGTATGATTTTTGGAGATGCTGACCCATTTATGGATACAAAAAGAAGTGATATTATTTTATCTAAAAAAGATATGTTAGCATTAGAGTTAAAAAGTGGAGATTTGATTGAACTTGAATCTAATATAGGAAAATATATAGGAAAAGTTAGAGAAGGTGAAATTAAAGCTAGAACCGTTTTAATGTATTGGCCTGAAGCAAATGTTTTATTAGATAATAGACAAATTGAGCCAAAGAGTAAAATACCTGCATTTCAAGGAGGAATCGTAAAAATTAAAAAGTATGAATAGTTATTTAACTCTACTCTTTAACTCTTCTACTAACTCTTTTTGTCTAAGTGTTATGTAATCTTCTAATTTAGTTTTTAATATTTGATTTGGAAATATATTTAAAATTATATGATTAGCTCTTATATTAAAAAATCTAGCTCTACTTATAATTAATTGGTCTTTATCTAATTCATTTGAAACAAAAAATTTAATTTTTAAATCCTCTTCTCTATTTAATTTAATTTTAGATTGTCTCACTTCAATTGATACAGAATTAATTGATACATCTACTATAATTCCACCAAAAAGAGGTTTATTATCAAGTGTATATACATTAATTATCATTTTCTCTCTTGGAGTTACTCTCATAACTTTTCTATCTACGGCAGAATCATTTAAATACTCAAAATCTCTTAAATAGATAAAATTATTCTTTAAATCAACATTTGCAATATTTGCTTTTACTACTTTATTAGAAAACAATCTATGTTTTATAAATGTAAATTGCTCTTTACTTAAAATCATAGCTCTTATATGATTTGTTTCAAATACTAAAGTATTATTAGTTATATTTACAAGTTTTACACTTCTAAAAATATTAACACCTTTATAAAAGTTATGTACTTTTATAAGCTTATCTTTATTATATATTTTATGAAAAATATTAATTATATCTTGAAAATTCTCTTTATCTATATTTATATTATGCTTTTTAGATTTTTCTATTTTAGTCATATCTACATTAGCAGATGGAATAAATCTCTTAATTAAAGTATCAACTGTATCATCTTTATAAAGTTCTGTTATCTCAAAATGAGTAAGTAAGTTTCCAACTTCAACTTTACATAAATTAACTTTTTTCTTAATAATAGAAGCTATTTTATCTGCTTCTTGAATTTTTTTATCTCTCAAAAATATAAAAAATGTATTATGTAGATAGATAAATTTATTAATATTTAAAGCTTCTTGAATAATTTGAAATAAAACAGCTAAATTTGTAGTATCGTTAAATTTTAATTCAGTCATATTATCTATACTAAATTTTATCACAGAGAGAGAAGAGACACTTTTATTTAGAGAATTAATTTCAGCTTCAACAATACTTCTATTTAAAGTATTTAAAATATCTATTTCCAATTTAATTCCCTAAAATATAAAGTGTTAAAAACTCCCGTTATAGAGTATGTAAAATATCTTTAAATGATTTTTTAAAGCTATCTAATCCCTCACTTAAAAGTCCATTATAGACAATTTTTATATCTATCGTCTTTTTTAATTCATTAAAAAATCGCTCAATCTCATAATCATCAATTGGATTTTTAATTTTAGCATCTTCATTTATAAATGATTCAATAGTCCCAAGTGGAGCAGTATTTATAACATTTTCATAAAGTAACTCTTCAATATAATAAGTAGGTTTATACACATCGCCTTTTACTCCAGTAGAAGCAAATAGCGTTCTTACATTTTGATTTTTAGCATCTTCAATTATTTTGTAAATTTTTGTAGCATTATAGATTCCAAGTTTTCCCTTTTCACTCAAAACATCATCAAGTTTTCTATCAAATCTCGAAACAAAAATACTAATTACAGATTTTGTATCTCCACTAGCATTTGAGAAAGAATCTAAACAATTTTTAGCTTGTGTAGGTGAAAAAATTAGAGTCGCATTGACATTAACACCCTCATTAATCAACTTTTTCATAGCCGAGTAACCAGCGTCAGTTGCAGGAACTTTTATCATTACATTATCCATTCCTATCTTTTCAAAAAGTTTCATTCCCTCCACATAAGTTCCCTCTGTGTCATCACTTAACGATGGGTCTACTTCAATACTAATAAATCCATTGTTTTTATTTGCATCATGAAGTGGTTTTAAAATATCAGCTGATTTTTTTATATCATAAATTGCTAACTCTTCATAAATCTCTTTTTTATCTTTACCTTGAAGTGATTGTATTTGAGATTTATAAGCTTCTGAATTTTTAAAAGCACCCTCAAAAATTGCAGGATTACTTGTTGCACCTGTAATAATCTTATTACTAATTAAATCCTTAAAACCTTTATCCAAAAAGTCTCTCTCAATAAAATCACACCATAGTGAAAAATTTAAATTCTTATACATTTTTTACTCCTAAATATAATTTAAAACTTCTGTTACATCTTTTTTATCTATACATACAGTGGCATTTTTTCTTAAAATCTCTTTCGCACAAAAAGCAATTTTTGTATCAGCATAAGCAAACATACTTAAATCATTTGCACCATCACCCACAACTAAAGTATCTTTTTCAGTAATTCCCAACATATTTTGAAAACGATTCAACATATCTCCTTTTGAGAAATCAAACATCATATCTCCCCCAACAAGCCCACTTAAAATACCATTTTTTGAGTGAAGTATATTTGTAAAACTTGCATCATAACCCAGTATATCTTGTGCATAATCTGTTGCGTTTCTAAATCCACCACTAAAGCAAACTACTTTATAACCTCTCTTTTTAAGCTCACTTATAGTCTCTTTTGCACCATTCATATATGGTAAATTATGGCATATCTCATTTACTTTATCTACACTAAGTCCTTTAAGTAGTTTCACTCTCGTTGTAATACTCTCAAAAAAATCAAGTTCACCTTGCATTGTTCGCTCTGTAATAGCTGAAATTTTCTCTTTTAGTCCAAGAGGTTCAGCTAAAAAGTCAATTGTTTCGCCATCCATTAGAGTTGAATCAAAGTCAAATACAGCCAGTTTCATAATATTTCCTAATTTTTTAAATTATTGTTTAAAATTGTAGTAAAAGATGGGTAAAAAGATGATTAGAAATTAGTTATAGTTAAATTTTAAAGATGTTGCAGTTTTTGAAATAATATCAAAAGTATCTAAGAGATAAAAGAGTAGAGTTTTATAAGTATTTTAATTAAATAACTCTTTTTGACTCTTTTTTAAATGCTCAACTATTTGAACAATTTCTTCAAATCCATACTCTGTTGGCTCATCATCACTAAATAACTCATCCATTGCATCTAAATAGCCTAAAACCGCATCTTTTAAATTCTCTTTTTTAACACCTGCATAATATAAAGTAACACCCATCATATCAGCTAATTGATAGGCTAACTCTTCTGATTCCATCTTTGCGTTAAAAAGTTCACTATCATCTTTTTTATTTACCATTTAAACACCTTTTTTATTATATTCTACTCTTTTAAAATTAAGTTTAACTAAGAAAAAATTTACTCTTTAAAGTATTTTTCAAAATTATCCCCATTAAGTTTAGCAAGTTCCCCTTTTTTAGGTTTTATAACTTCTTCTGATTTTAATACTTCTTTTAATTCACCACTAACTCTTATGGGTTTTAACTCTTTCTCATTTTGACCTTTAAATCTTTCAAATTCTTCATCATAGATATCTTCATCTGAATTTAAAAAATGCTCTTTTAATTCATTAAAATCCTCTTTTTTTAAATTTTTTTCTTTTAAAATTACTTTTTTTCTAGGTTGATTTTTTTCTAACTCTTTTTGCTCTTTATCCATTCTCTTTTTAAGTGAACTTAAAAGGTCATTATTTCCTAAATTAAACATTATTTCTCTCCTTTTTTATTTCTTATCTTCACTAATTGTAAATATAAATTTCACAGGTTTATTCTCATCTCCAAAAACTTCAGCTTTTCCATCTATTTCATTCAAAAATATCTTATTTGCAAAAATCTTTTTTCCTGTTGTTGTTTCTGCTATATTTGCATTTCCAATTAATAAATACTCTTTTTTATCAGGAGAATAACTAGCACTATTTGCACTCCCTTTATACTCTTTAGTATCTATTTTAATAGAAAAATTTACATCGCCGTTTGCTTCATACTTAAGAGGTTTTCTATCTTTTGAAAAAGTTACAATAACTTCTTGGGCTTCAATTTTATCATCTCCCTTTAAAACTTTTACTTCCCCAAAAAATTTACTTACTCTATTTTTTTCATCTATTTCAAATTTTTGTGAAGTAATTTCAAGTTTTTCAGCAAAAATTTCTATTATTAAAAATAGTAATATAATTAATTTTTTCAAAATTTATACCTTTTATTATTTTTATTTTAGATTTATGGATGCTTTTATCTTATTTGCAAAAATTTTACCACTCT
>JADGEE010000015.1 GCA_016744535.1 Campylobacteraceae bacterium | reverse complement strand
ATAGTATATTATTGAGGTATTTAAATTAAATAACCACCCCTTTGTTATAAAAGGCATTATATTTTAAAAATACTTTAAAAATATTTAATATCACTTCAATATTCTTTCAATGTTTTAATTTTTTGTTATAATAATCAAAAAGAAGAGGCTAAAAAATGGGAAATAGTTTGATAGTTATTGGGGAAATTTTCAAGTTAAATGAAATTTTTAATAATTACATTATTAGAGAAATAAAAGATGCATTAAAGAGTATTGATTTAATAATTTATTTAAATGATATAAACGAAACTAAAATTACAAATATTATAAATGAAAGCAAAAATATACTAATTCTCTCAAATAGAGATAATTTTAATAAAATTTCACTATTTTTAGTAAATTTAACAAATGATAGTACAAAAGAGAGATATGGAATGGAGATTCCACTTAAAGCTGAACCTTATATAAAAAATTCATTTGTAATAGAGTTTCAAGAAAAACTAATAAATGTCTTAGCTATTAAAGAGAGTGAAAAACTTCCTGAAATACTTTTAAATAGTAAAAAAGTGGACACAACTCTGAATATTTTTGGAATAGATGAGAAATCTAGTGAAATTTTACTCTCTTCAATTACAGAAGAGTTTGAAGCTGAACTTTTTACATATAAATTTATAGAGGGATGGACAAAGATATTAGTTAAAGCTAAGAATTTTGGAAGAGTATCTCAATTTGTAGAAAAAGCAAAAGAGATTTTACCAAATAAAATAATTGCTACAGATGATATAATTAAATATATAGTGGAAAAATTTGGGATTTTAGGTAAAAATATAACTTTTGCAGAATCTTGTACAGGTGGTCTTTTAGTATCTATGTTTACAAAACAATCAGGTGCTAGTGATATGTTAGAGGGAAGTTTGGTAACTTATTCAAATCGAATTAAAAATGGTTGGTTAGCGGTTAAAAATGAAAATTTAGAGAATTTTGGAGCTGTTAGTGAGGCAGTAATAAAAGATATGCTAAGAGGAGTTATTGACGCAACTAGTGCAGATTATGCAATTGCAGTTAGTGGAGTGGCTGGACCTAGTGGAGGAACGAAAGAGAAACCCATTGGAACTGTATTTATTGGAGTAAAAAATAGAAAAAGTAATGAAGAGTTAATTTCTAGAATGAAATTTAATGGAGATAGAAATCATATTCAAGAACAATCAGCTTATTACGCCATTATGATGCTAGTAGAAATAGCAAGAGATGACCTTTTCTAAAAAATTTTAATTTTTTTTCAAAAACCCCTTGACAAATTAAATAATTTTATATATAATTCCACCCACATTACGAAAGATGACCCGTTAGCTCAGTTGGTAGAGCAATTCCCTTTTAAGGAATGGGCCGTTGGTTCGAATCCAACACGGGTCACCATTTAAATAAAGTTTAAATTTAAATAAGAGTTTAAACTTTATTTAAAAAAAACGATGACCCCATCGTCTAGTGGCCTAGGACCCCGCCCTTTCACGGCGGTAACAGGGGTTCAAATCCCCTTGGGGTCGCCACTATTTCGGTCGATTAGCTCAGTTGGTAGAGCGCCACCCTTACAAGGTGGACGTCAGAAGTTCGAGTCTTCTATCGACCACCACTTTTTTGGAGCGGTAGTTCAGCTGGTTAGAATACCTGCCTGTCACGCAGGGGGTCGCGGGTTCGAATCCCGTCCGCTCCGCCATTTTTAAAAAATCAAAATTTTTAATAAATATCAAATTTTTTAAGTTTTCGTTTATTGTATTAGTTTATAATGACCCGTTAGCTCAGTTGGTAGAGCAATTCCCTTTTAAGGAATGGGCCGTTGGTTCGAATCCAACACGGGTCACCATTTGATTTAAATTATAATATTTTAGATGGAGATAAATATCCTCCTAATTTCTTATCAGTTCCTAATATATGATTAGATAACCATTTTATCAAAAAGTTTAAAATATCCTCATCTAAATTAGATTCACCTAATTTAAATTTATTGATAAAATCAGTTACTTGACTTACAAAAGTGGTATGTTCCTCTTTATGCTCATCAAAATTTGGATAATTAAATTTTTGCATCTGCTCCTCTTCATATCCGAAGTGATAAACTGTATACTCTGCTAACTCATTTAAAATATTCTCTATTACTCGTCGTCCTTTTCCACTTAGAGTTGCACTATTTAATCTATTTAATAAATCAACTAAATTTTTATGGTGTGTATCAATTGGGGCAAAACCGACACTAAGTGCATCACTCCAACTAACTAACTCTTTAATATTATGCTCTTCCTCTTTAAAGGTAGAATCACTAAAATTATATTCAACTTCTTTAATTTCAAATTTAGTCGGCTTTAATCCTATAAATAGAAAAGATTCTTTAGAGTTATTTACTTTTTTAAGTGCGATTATATGCAACCAATACAAATTACCATTTTTAGATATATATTTAATTAAACCTTCCCAAAAACCCTTTATACTTATAGATTCCTCTAAATCTCTTAAAATAGAAATTGGCATATTAGAGTCTCTAATATTATGATGAGGCATACCTATAATTTCAGATTTATTATAGTTAGCAAGTTTACAAAAAGCACTATTTACAAAAATAATTTTATTATCAGCACATACTTCATATAAAACATATAAATCACTTAACTCTATCTCTTTTTCTCTCATAATATACCCTCTTTTATAAAAATATATTAAGTAGGATAAATCCTACTATTTATTAAGCATCTTTTATAGCTTCAACTACTTTATCATAATTTGGCTCACTTGTAATCTCTTCAACTATCTCTTTATATGTAACTATACCCTCTTCATTAATTACAAAAATAGCTCTAGCTAAAAGCCCTTTTAATACACCATCAGCAATTAAGACTCCATAAGCTTTTCCAAGTTCTTTATCGACATAATCACTTGTTACTGTTAAATCATCAATTCCCTCAGTTGAGCAAAATCTCTTTGAAGCAAAAGGTAAATCCATTGAAGCGACTATTATATCAACTGTTCCAAACATAGAAATTTGTTTATTAAAAGTCCTAGTCTCTGTTGCACAAACATCAGTATCAAGAGATGGAACTATAACTAAAAGTTGCGTCTTATCACTCTCTCCACCAACTTTAACTTCAGTCAAATCTGTACCAATTAAAGTAACTTCAGGTGCTTTATCTCCAATATTTACATCATTTCCACTTAAGTTTACTAAGTTTCCCTTTAATTTTGTAGTAGCCATTAAAAACTCCTTTTCTATTTTTTAAGATATTTTAGCTAAATAGATTATTGAATTTTCTTAAGATAAGTTGCAATTTACAATTTATCTGCTAAAGTTATTAAAAAATAAAGTAGTGTAGTGATGAAAGAGTATTTTATAAAAACCAAAGAATTTATATGGGATATTTTAGATGAACAAGTAGAATATTACGCTGCGAGTTTAAGTTTTTATACTGTATTTGCAATAATTCCACTTCTACTTATTGTACTTTCAATTTTTACAAATTTACCAACATTTGCAGAGTATTATGAAAATATTAAAGATTTTATATTTTCAAACTTATTTCCAACAGATACAGATGTAGTCGCAAATTACATCGATTCATTTCTTAAAAACTCTTTTAAAATGGGAGTTGTTGGATTTATATATATTCTATTTACATCTTTTTTATTTTTTAAAAATTACGAATTTATTATTAGCCAAATTTTTCATACAAAACCTAGAAAATTTTTAGATGCAATTACAATCTACTGGACATTGATAACTCTAACTCCAATAGGTATTATAATCTCTTTTTATCTCTCTCACTATATTCAAGATTTACTAAACACTTCAACACTTACAAATAATATAAATTTTTTAACAGCCGTTCCATTTTTAATTATTTGGCTTCTATTTTTTGTAACTTATAAAATTTCAGCAAATTTGAAAGTTCGTACAAAAACTGCTTTAATATCTTCATTTTTAGCTTCACTTACTTGGTATTTGGCAAAATCTCTATTTATATATTATGTATTTTATAACAAAACTTATTCAAGTCTATATGGCTCATTTTCAACAATTTTATTTTTCTTTTTATGGATATATTTCTCTTGGATAATATTTTTATATGGACTTAGAGTATGTTATAAAATTGATTATAAAAAACTGAAAAAAAAAATTTAGGGTATAAATACCCAATACCCATCTCCTATTTTTAAATTATGGGTTGGATTTTCTATTGCATTAAACCAAGTTTTAGAATTATTATCATATCTCCAAATTTTAGAAGCATTAAATGAATTTTTAATTTCAATTAAAAGATTATTATTTATAACAGCCATTAAAGACCAACCAGAGGTAGGAGTAACAAACTCTGCACTTCCATCACCTCTAGCATCAAGAGTTATATTATAATCTTTTGAAGATAGAGACTTTAACCAAAAACCTTGTCTTGGCAAAATATTAATTGTATCTTGATTTGAAAAATTAAACCAACTATTGTTAAAGAATGTATATATTTCAACATCTTTTGAGAAAATATCTTTAAAAAACTCTTTACCTATCTCTTTGTTTGAGCTATTCCCAATTAAATTCCAACCATTTTTTATATTATAAGTTATAAAACCTATTTCATAAAAGTTATTATCTTCAACTCCATTTTCATCATTTTGGCTATTTTCACTATCTGAATTTATATCATCTGTTGAGGATAAAGAGTTTTTAATATTTTTTATCTTTAACTCTTTAGTTTGATATACTAAAGTATTTCCATCACTAACAGAACAAATAATAGTTACATTTACATCTGCAATTACATTAGGAGATAGAAAAGTTATACTATTTTCATTTAATGGCTCAATTTCTCCTATACTACTACTACAAGAGTAAATTAAATCATCTTCATTTAAATCACTTGCAATAATTAAAATAGAAATTGAAGAGTTTTCGTTTATCTCTGTGAATCCTGAATATATTTGAGAAATAGTTGGAGAATAGTTTGTTGAATTAGAAGAGTCATTATTGTTATTTTCACTATCTTCGTTGTCATCATCATTAGAATCGTCACTATTATCTGTGTTTGTAGGAATATCTATTACTCTTATTGACGCTGTTTTTGAAGTTGTAACTTTAGAATCACTTGTAAAACAAGTTATCTCAACATATTTATCACTACTTACAAATGGAGCTCTAAAAGTTGAAATATTATTTAAATTTGTAACACTTCCCTCTTTACTACTACAAATTGTAGTTAAAGTATCTCCGTCACTATCACTTGCTACTATATTTATTGTTACACTATCACTCTCTAAAACTTCATCTTCACTAAATAATATTGATGAAATTATAGGTGCATTATTTCCGCTATTATTTGAAGAACTTGAACTATCTATAATAGTAATTGCTACTATTTGAGAATTAGCCATTGAGTCACTTATTGTTACAAATGTACTTCCAACTACTGTTGGTGTAATGCTTAGCGTATCACTATTTAAATTTGTACTAACAATACTATTTGATATATTTGAGATACTATAAGGCTCAACTCCTCCATTAATTATTACATCTGTTGTAACAATAGAGTTCAAATCAAATTCTATTGCATTGGTTGAGATACTAAAAGATTCAACACTAACACTTATATCAATATTTTTTTGACTAGAAGCACTATCACTTACAATAATTTCAGTACTACCAGTTGAAAGTGGAGTAATATTTAAAATACTACCATTGATTGTTACATCTACTATATTAATATCATAACTAGCACTATAAGGTGCTAATCCTCCACTAATTAAAACATCATAACTACTACTACTCCCTAATATAAAATCTTTAGAGTAAGTTGAGAGTGATAAAGGCGAAATAGTCTCACTCTCTATCTCATCACTTAAAACAAGAGATGTCTCTTTAAAACTAGGAGATACTAATCCACCCTTAGTAAAAGTTATATCACTACCTGAAAGTGCTTTATAAACACTCCCAGTACTCTTATCATAAAATTTATAATAGAGAGTATCATCACTAAATGCACCATCTTTTAAAGTTAAATTGTCATCACTACTCATAAAACAGACTATATCAATTTCATCTGCTTTACTCTCTTTCATATCATTTGATTCTATCTTGTATGAACCAATTAAAATTCCATACTCATCACTACTACTATCTTCTACAAATATACCAAACTCATCTCCAACTTCTACACTAAAACTGCTACTTACATATAGTTTCATAAAGCTGATATATTGTGAGTGATTATCAAAAAATTCACTACTAGAGCGAAATTGTTTTATATTATCTTTTATAAAATACTCTGCATTAGCCCCAAATAGAGAAGATAAAAAAAGAAAAAAAAGTAATAATTTTTTTATAAAATTCATAATAAATCCCCTACCAAGTTACAGTTGTATCGTCATTAAATTGAATAAAGAGTGCATCGTCTCCATCTTGTGTTGTAGAGAAAATTATTGTTTCTCTAAAGTCATCAGCAACTTGTAAATTATAAAGTGAACTTTCTGTATTACTATTATATTGAACTATTTGAGTTATATTGTCATCTAAGCTAGGAGATACATTTTGAGAATCTCCACTTAAACTCCCTTCATATCTCCAATTTCCAACCATTGCCCAAGTTGAAATAGAGCTAACAGATTCTATTGTATCACTTGAAGTAATAGCCTCTCCAAAAAAGTATAAATCTAGTGCTTCTGGAATATAACATCCAATTCCATATCCTGCTGTAATAGCTTTAAATCCACTAATTCCTGTAGATGAACTATTCACTATTCCATCATATTTAATACAATTTGTAAGTCCATCTTTTAAGGCTCTTGTAGTTAAATTAAAATTAGATTCTACTAAATATGGAACTATTTTTGAATTTTCAGTTTTAATAGATAGTAAAAGGTCATTTAAATCATAACCACTACTAAGTTCCAAACTACTTAAATCACTATTTGCATTTAATCTATTTGCACTAGGTGTCAATTCGTCTGAATTTCCATATTCATAATATGATTTTTTGACAGGTAGATAAAATGTATTAAAATTTTTATTACTATCTTGTGTTAATTCTATTTTATTTATATTTTTCATACTTAAATTAACGACTATAGATTCATTTAAAATACCATAAACAGTTGAATATGCTAAATATCTATCAACTGTATTTCCCGATACTGTAATACTATTTTCA
The DNA here is from genome assembly GCA_016744535.1 of Campylobacteraceae bacterium. Classification (GTDB taxonomy): domain Bacteria; phylum Campylobacterota; class Campylobacteria; order Campylobacterales; family BB28; genus BB28. Next base: position 33,453 of record JADGEE010000015.1, on the reverse strand, counting down.
TTTATAGTAGATGTAACAGGAGAGTAATCTCCATCTTCCCCATATTTGGCTAAAATAATAACATCAGAACTTATTCCGTGAGGATTTCTAACTTTTAACTCATAACTGCCATCTGTTTCTGAAATTACAGTTGAACCAACAATAAAAGGTTCAATTACTCTCACCTCATCAATTAGAGTAGATTCAGCTGTCGTAAATGAAATTGAAGACGCCCCTTTAGTTAAAGTTACATTTGAATCATCATAATTTATACTAACATTTATATCATCTACACTTCCAACAGTGATATTATATAATGTACTATCGTGAGGTGTAATGATATAATTTCCAGCACCTATGCTCTCACCGTTTATAGTATCACTTGCACTAACTTTTATCTGATAAGCGTTAGTTGCTAAAAATGCTGTTAAAATTGTACCCATTACAGCCTCTGAATCATCAGATTGATATAATATTCCTTTTAAAGTTACAAAGCTAATACTTCCATTTGTATCTAAACTATCAGCTTCAGTAGTTTTAGTCAAAAGAGTATTACTCTTTTTTAAATCTTTTGATTTATCACTATTTTGTAATAGATAAGAACTTGGTATATAAGTAAAAGTAACATCATCATCTACTGTAGAATTAAATTCAACTGCAATTGTTGTATCATCTATGATTTTTGTATCAATTCCATTACAACTAATATTTAAACAAGTAGTGCTAAATTGACCCGCAAAATCTTCACTATTTAACTCAATAGCTGTCGTACTAATATTTTCTGAAAAAGGAATTATAACTTTAGTTGAAGCGACACTTAGCGTATCATTTGAATCTATATAAAAACTACTCTCATCACTAATTGGTAAAGATGTTGGATAAACTATATCTGAAGTGATTGAATTTCCATTGCTATCAGTTGCAAAAGCACTTGAAGTTTTAACTCTTAGGGCGTTTAAAGTTATAGTATCACTACTTAAATCAATTATGGCATAACTATTATCACTCGAAAGCCCTACTGTACCATCTACTAAAGTAGTATAGTTGTATCCATAATCAGTACTAATTGATATTAGTGTATCATCTAAAGTCGTTAGAGTTTCAGAAAAATATATTTTTAGAATATCACTAGATATACTATCTTTTGTTCCTGATGTATTAAATTCAGCTAAACTATCAGTAGTGCTAAAACTTTCCATTCCATAGTTATCATAAAATTCAAGAGAAGTTACAATAGGAGAGGCCTTGTCAATTGGAAGAGTAGACGCGAGTGAGTCTATCTCAATATTCCCATTAGCATCAGTTAAATTTGAACCGGTTCCAGTTAAAGTAATAGTATCATCAGCAGCTACGCTTGTATCATCTAACTCATATCCACTCTTTAGAGGAATATAAACTGTTAATTCATCATAAGACCAAGTTAGTGAATCTAAGTTAAAATTATTTTCTGAAATAGCTGATCCATCGTGTCTAACACTTAAAACTCCACTAGCCATTGAACTAATATTTGTATTCATAGGCTCATCAAAAGTAATCTCTAATTTATCAAGTTTACCATCAAAGTCTTCATCATACCAGATTGGATTTGATGGAATTGCTGAAATATAATCCTCTACCTCAAAAGTTACTTCACCAGAATCATTAATTGTATATGAACTACTACTATCAGCTACATTTGCATTTACATTTACTTGCCAACCGCTATATAATATTCCTGAAGCAGTAATATTGAGTTCACCAGAATTTAAAATAGTTGCCCCGGTTAAAGTAAGTGTAAAAGTTGTATTATCAGAAGTTGCGATAGAAGCAATTGAAACAATACCACTAAGAGAATTATTTGAACTATCAAGTATAGTATAATTACTAGTTTTGTCAGCACAAGAAGTATTAGTATCTCCTACTGTCATAGTTTTTGAGTATTCAAGTGTAAAATCAGTTGTATTTACAGTTTTAGCATCAAGTACCATTGGTGCTGGTTTTATTATAACCATAGCATCACTATCTAACGGATTTCCTGTAATATCTTTAATAGTAGATACAATAGCACCTGAAATATTTATGTCACCTCCTGTGATATCTGTACCCGATATACTAAATTGCAATCTCTTTTTATTATTTGAAGCAAAACTAGCACTACTAAGAACTACTCCTGTTGTTGAAATATTAAAATCATCTTCATTTAAGTCACTTAAGATAGTTCCATTTGTAGTAGATGTTCCACTACCATCACTTAAATCTTCATCAAAAGTTATATATAAAATATCATCTGCAATATTTGCATTTACAATTTGAGGTTTTGTATTATCTATTAAATAGAGTGATGTTTGGGCTTGTCCACCAGTTGCAGCATCTTTTATAAATATTCCATAACTTATTTTATCATCAAATAGTGAACTATTTCCATCTAATGTGATATTAAAATCAAATGAAGATGAAGTTATATAACCTTGCCAATCTACATCTGAACTAGAAACACTAACTACAGTATTATTTAATTCAGTATAACTATCATCATTAAAAAAAAGATTACTATTCTTTAAAAATGTATCCCAAGCAACTAATCCATAATTACTGCTATCTGAAATATTTGATTTTATTGTTACCCCAGATACGCTCAGTTGTATATTAGAGTATGAACTTGTCTCTTTATCTGAAATTTCATTTGTTGCACTATCGTTTGAAGTTACTTTATGAATGTCAATTACAGGTGCTGCATAAAGTGAACCTATTAAAAGGTTTGCACCTATTATACTTATAAATTTTTGCATAATTCATTCCTATATTTATACTATAATATGTAAATCGTCAATTTAAAATTTTAATTAATTAAAAGACAGTGTGGATTTTGGAACAATTATTGCTTTAGTGAAGGAAGGTAGGGATTAGGGTATAGAGTTCGTCAAAAGTTTATAAACTTCCTTCCTTCACTTTTTTATTATATCATTTTTTTTTAAAAGTATTCAATCAAAAACTTGAAAAGTTTATTCCACCTGAACCAAAACTATCAAATTGTACAAAATTTGGGTCGGAGTATCCATAAGAGCCACTTTGATTTCTAAGCATAAAAATATCCCCTTTTATATCAATTCCTTTAGGACATACTAAAGAGCAATTTCCACAAAGTGTACAATCCCAAATTCCATTTTGTTGAACTATATCAATTTTAGATTTTTTACTATCTTCTCGTGTATCAACTACATATCTATATACTCTACTAAGCGTAAAAGGAGCTAAAAATTTTGGATTAAATTCATAAACAGGACAAGAGCTGTAACAGCTAAAACACAATATACAACTACTTTGCTTTCTATATAATCGTTCATCTTCAATATTAACTTTAATATTTTTATAACTCTCTAAATATACTCTATTTTTAAGAGTCTTCAGTCCATTTTCATAATCTACAATCAAATCTCTCATAACATTTAAATTTTGAAGAGGTTCGATTTTGTCACCATCTTGTACTTTATACTCACAAGCTAAAACCTCTTTTTCATTAACTCTAACAGCACAACTTCCACATACTCCACTTTTACAAGAACTCTTAAATGAAAGTGTTGAATCTATATTCTCTTTTATAAACTCAAGTACATTAAGTAAAGTTGTAGCATTTGAATTTAATTCAAATTTTTTAAATATTCCATCTCGTTTTATCTCTATTTTTAAATTCATCCCTAGTCTCTTGTTTTAATTTTATTGTTTTAACTAACTCGTCAGAGTAATTATTTAAAAAGAGAAAAATCTCTTAATCTTTTAAGTAATCTTGTAGTGCTTTAGGTGTTAAACAATCTTGTCCACTTTTTAAAACTTTAATCGCTTCAATTGTGGCAAATGCACCAGCTAATGTCGTAAAGTAAGGAACATTACTTTTTAATACTGTATTTCTAATTTTTTTAGCATCATCTTTACTTGATTTATTATCACTTGTATTAATGGCCAATGTTATCTCTGCATTTCTTAGCATATCTTCAACATTTGGTCGCCCTTCACTAATTTTAAGCACTTTTTTCGATTCAATGTTTGCCTCTTCTAAAACTTTATAAGTTCCTCCCGTTGCACAAACTTCAAAACCTAAATCTATAAAACTCTTAGCTATCTCTTTGGCAAAAGGTTTATCTAAGTTTGTAAGTGATAAAAATACTTGACCTTCAGTAGGTAATACATTACCACAAGCAAATTGACTTTTGGCAAAACTAATTCCGAAATTATCACTAATTCCCATAACTTCACCAGTTGATTTCATCTCTGGAGATAAAATTAAATCAGCCCCAGTTAATTTATTAAATGGAAAAACTGCCTCTTTTACTGATACGTGAGATTTTAATTTAGGCTTTAAAACTCCATTATCTTCGTATATAATATTATAGTCATCATAAAATTTAAGGGCATCTCTTAAATTCCCTTCCCACATAACTTTAGTAGCCACTTTTGCTAAAGGAATTCCAGTAGCTTTTGATACAAATGGAACAGTACGACTTGCACGAGGATTTACCTCAATTAAGTAAATATCACTATTTTGATGAATTGCATATTGAATATTTAAAAGACCTTTTACTCCTAAACCTAAAGCTATTTTTTTAGTCTGTTCTTCTATTTTTTTGATAGTTTCATCTGAAATAGAGATAGCAGGAAGTGAACAAGCACTATCGCCAGAGTGTATTCCAGCCTCTTCGATATGTTGCATAACTCCACCTATATAAACCTCTTTACCATCACAAATAGCATCCACATCAAGCTCAATAGCTCTATCTAAAAATTTATCAACTAAAACAGGGCTATCATTACTTACACTTACAGCCTCATCCATATAAATTTTAAGCTCATCTTCATTATAAACAATTCTCATAGCTCGACCACCTAATACATAACTAGGTCTAACAAGCACTGGATAGCCTATCTCTTTTGCTATATCTAACGCTTCCTCTTTTGAGATTGCAGTTCCATTTTCAGGTTGAAGTAAATCATTTTCAATTACAAATTTAGAGAATTTTTTTCTATCTTCTGCTAAATCGATAACTTTTGCAGTAGTTCCAATTATTTTTGCACCAATAGCAGTTAAAGGCTTAGCAAGTTTTAGTGGAGTTTGACCACCAAAGTGAACAATTACCCCATCAGGATTCTCTCTCTCAATTACACTTCTAACGTGCTCTAGTGTAATTGGCTCAAAATATAAAATATCGCTTGTATCATAATCAGTTGAAACAGTTTCAGGATTACAGTTATACATTATAGTTTCAACTCCCATATCCTTTAGGGCAAAAGAGGCGTGAACACAACAGTAATCAAATTCAATTCCTTGACCAATTCTATTTGGACCGCCACCAATAATTAAAACTTTTTTCTTCATTCTTTTTTATCCTTTTAATATCTAACTTCAAATTCTATTTTCGTAATTTTATCAAATTAAAGCTAACCTACTGTTTAGAAAAATTTACTATAATATAGAATTTTAATGAGGAGTTGTTTTGGAGTTTTTAAAATTTAAGAATAATAGTGAGCTGGTATCAAAAAATATATAACAGGAAATTGTCTAAAAGCACTTTGGAGTTTTAAAGATAATAATTGGTATATCTATAAACCAAATAATGAAAGTTCTAATTTAACTTCACTTGTAAGTTGGGATGAGCTAGTAATTAGAAAAATTTTACATTTATTTATGGTTCATTCGCAACTGAAAATCAAATTAAAATTTGGATTGACTTTTGATAACTCTAATATAAAACTCTATCCACCTCAAAGTGATAAATTAAATCAATAGGTAAATATTTATTAAATCTTCAAAATAGTATTATAAAAGAGTTAGAAAATATAAATATTACTTAAAAAACTCATAAATATCAACTTTTAAAACTTTTGCTATTTTATATAAGTGTTCTAAATTAAAGTGTTTATTATTTATAGAAATTTCAACACTAGAAATAAGTCCAATGGATTTATGTCCGATAAATAAAGCTAATTCAAGTTGAGATATATTTTTTGACTTTCTAATTTTTTTTACATTTTTTGATGAAAATTATCTATTTCTACTTTTGAAAACTCTATATTGTGTATTTGTTTAAATAAAAGTTTTATTGAATATTTATTAGATAGAATAAATAAAATTTATATAAGGATTATTTTGTGAATGAGGGATTAAAAGAAGTTGGGAAAGGGTTTATAACATTAGCTAATCTTTTATTTGTGCTTTTTTTATTAAATACATATATTCAAAAGAGTAATTTTAATGTTTTAATTGTTTTAAGTTTAATCTATGGAGTAATGTCACTATATTATGTGGGATATATTCTTGTAAACAGAGGAAATAAGGAGTAAAAATGGAAGTTGCAATTATGGCAGTTATTGCTGGTTCAATAGCTTGGGTTATTTTTTTTATTGTTAATAATAAGGAAGAAAAAAATATTTAAAAGAGTTTTTATTTTTTTGCTTATAGCTATTAGTTATTTAAGTGCAGAGTTTATCAGAAATGATAATTTAGATGTAGTTTTAGATACATCTTCAGACTTAATGTATGAAGACACCATCAATACTGCAAATAGTAAAGGTTATATTTTTCAAGAAGCAATAGATTATTGTGATAATTTAAATTTGGCTGGAGTTAGTGATTGGTATCTACCAAATAGAAATGTATTAAGCTCAATTATGACGGCTTATTATGGAGAATATGATGATAATTGGGAAGATTGGAATATTACAAATGGATATATGAAAAATAATGATTTCTTTATAGTCGAAGAGTTTGAAAATATTGGTTCTTTCTCTCATTTTTGGACAAGTGAAAGTTACAGTAATGATAAAGCTTGGGATATTGGATTTCGTAATGGTAATAGTTATTTATCTAATAAAAGTGATAATAAATATGTTAGATGTGCAAGAGTTAGTAAGGGCAGTTTTGATAATTCAACTTTTTCCTCTCTTTCAAGTTTAAAAGATGATTTTATAGAAGTTTATATTTCTACTACCCCACCACTTAAAAAGGGTTGGAATTTAGTTGGTAATGCTTCAAATACTTCTCAAACTATATATAAAAATAATATTGATGTTACTTGGACTTTTGATTATAATGCTTGGACACAAAATGGTAATGTATTATCAGGTCAAGGTTTTTGGGCGAAATCGTCGTATGATATTGATGGTTTGAAATTTTCAAATGATGGAGATGGTACAGGTGGATTATATTTAGATTATAATGGATGGTTTTTAATTTCAGGAACTAGGCTTGAAACTTTAGCTGATACAGTAAGCAGATATGATTATGCAAGTTATGCTTATACTTATATAGATGATGTTTGGTACACCTCTTTTAATGATGGTGATATTATAATAGAAGAAGGCAGAGGCGTTTGGGTTAGAGTGGGTGGAAGTGTACCATTTAAAGAGCCAACTTATAGCTATTAAGAACAACTGCTTTTTATTACTGATAAAGATTATCCTTTTGATGTTACTGCAAGAGTAGTAAATCTTAATAACCCTAATAAAAATTTTATAACAGCTGTTGGTTTTGAGTATAGCAATAATCAACCATCTGGAATTAAAAATATTACTATTGCAAATAATGAAAAATGGAGTTCTTTTACTTTAGATGATAATGGTAACCCCAAGGCTATGACAGATTCTGATGGAAATAACATATATTTTGAATTTGATGGAAGTAGTTACTCATTTAAACAAGTTAATGATGGAGTTGTTATTAATAGTGGAAATGTTAATAAATCCACAATGAGAGCATTTAAAAGAAGTCTTGTAAAAATATTTGTAAAAGCTGTTATTGGAAAGTTTGAAGAAATTACTGTAGGAGAGTTAATTGGAGGTGCAATTGATATTGCTTGTACAGGTACAGGTGGAATTGCTACTTTTTCTTGTATTAGTTTAGGTGCTTCTGTTGTATCAGATGTTGCAGATTTAGCTGAACCATTACTTAAAGCAGAGGAAAAAGAAGAAATTAAACAAAGTACATATGTAATTGGAAAGTTAGGAAGTGTAACAAATTGTGTTCCACCAAATAAAGGTAAATGTATAGTAGGATTAGCAAAAGAGCTTGGAACAGATTTAGGTCTAGTAGCTCTTGATTCTTATACAATAGGAGATATTCTAAAAGAAAATGGTAGTCAAAATTTTGGAACTTTGATGTCACCAAGAGTAAATTTTGAGGCTGAAAATGATTTAAATGAAGTTATTCAAATAGCTAACACATTAAATAATAAAACTTGTAAAGAATACTCTCCTAATTGTCCATCTTGTAGTTCAAATCAAGATTTAAAATATTATAGTGATGGAAGTGGATATTGTGAGGATAAGTCACAAGAATCATCAACTAATTTAACCAAAGGCAACTTCTACCGAGATGACTCTTTAGAAATAGTAATCGACACAAAAAACAATTTAATGTGGCAAGATAATTTAGCAAATGAAGGATATAATTGGCAAAAAGCGATAGATTCTTGTAGCAACTTAATATTTGCAGAATATAGTGACTGGAAACTTCCAAATATAAACGAATTACACTCAATTATGACAACTTATTATGAAAATAATGATAATAATTATAACGAATGGTATAATGAAAATGAAGATTTAAAAAATGGTAACTCTTTTTTAGATTTAGCATTTGAAAATCCTCGTAGTTATTTATGGAGTTCAGATGAATATATAAATGATTCTTCTAAAGGATTACTTATTAATTTTGTAAGAGGATCTACTAGTAAAGATAGTAAAATAAATAGATATAGTGGATTTAAATGCGTAAGAAATAATAAAAATTAACAACTTTGATTTATTTGATACTTTTTTCCTATCTTCTCTAAGTAAAGTCGGCTTTAGCCGACCGACGATAAATAAATTTAAAAAGGAATAAAAATGCCTGAAATTAGTAATTTTTATGATATCAGAGTTTTTATAAATTATAACGACCATAATCCTCCCCATTTTCACGCAGAGTATGGAGAATATAGTGTGTTAATATGTATTGATGGTTGGGTAGTTGATGGTAAAATGCCAAAGAGGGCTTTAAATCTTGTTTTAGAATGGGCAGAAATACACAAAGAAGAGTTATTAAGAGATTGGTATTTAGCAAGAGATAAAAAAGCTTTAGAAAAAATTGAACCTTTAAAGTAGGAGTGAATTGTGATAAAAGTAATAAAAGCCACATATTTAAAAGAATTTAAAATTAAACTTCTATTCACTAATAATATAAAAAGAGTAATAGATTTACAAAATAGCTTAAATGGTAAAATTTATAAGCCTTTAAAAGATATTGAAAAATTTAAAAATTTTAAAGTAGATTATGGAACTATTATATGGGAAAATGAAGCAGATTTTGCACCTGAATACTTATTTTTAAACTCTCAAAGTATAAATAAAAAATCTAAATTAGAATTAGAAATTGAAAAAAAATTAGAAAAACTATATTTGAGTGAAATTTCATAAAATATTAAAAATATAAAATAAGGAATCCAAATTATGAAAAAACTTATATTATTAATTATACTCCCTATATTTTCATACTCCCAAAACATTGAATTAAATCAAAAATGGAAACTTTTGGGAACTTCTGAAAATATAGATGATATAACCGTTTTTAATAGAGATTGTCTTAAAGCACTTTGGGCGTTTAAAGATGATAATTGGTATATCTATAAGCCCAATAATGAAAGTTCAAACTTAAATTCATTAGATAAAGAGCAAGGTTTTTGGGTTATAGGAAAAGATGATTGTAAGTTTTCTACAAATGAGCCAATTAAAACAGAACAAAACAGTCAAACACTTGAATTTATTCCACTTCAAAATTGGGATGAGTTAGCAGTTAGAAAAATTTTACATCTTTTTGCTTATGGCTCATTTGCAACTGAAAATCAAATTAATATTTGGGTAGATATGAATCCAAAGTTAGCAATTAAAGAGATATTGACTTTTGATAACTCTAATATAAAACTCTCTCCACCTCAAAGTGATAAACTAAATCAATATAAAAATTTAGAAAGTTTAAGAGAGTTTTGGAATAAAACCAATTTAACAGATTATGAGCATAAAGAGTATTTTGATAAAACTAACGGAAGTTCTCCTGATGTAACTTGGATTTCAGCAGTAAATAGAAGAGGTTTAAATCCATTTAGAGAAAAAATAGGACTTTTTGAAACTAACTATCATATGGTTGTCAATAGAGATGTTGGCGTATATGCACCAGCTATAATTAATTACTATGATAGTATTATGGAGGAGTTAGCTAAAGGCTTACCCTATGAAGAAATTTTAGCAAAAGCATCTGTATCAAGTGCTATTGCGTATCAATATGGACATAATAGGAATATTTTTGAAGATGGAGCATTTAAAGGTAATGAAGATTTTGCAAGAGAATTTCATCAACTATTCTTTGGAATTTTTGGGGAATATGATAGTGATTATCACGAATTTTACTCAATTAGAAATACAGCAAAAGCATTAACTGGAATAGTTGCTGACTGGCATAGAGAAGATGAGGGTGGTCCTGATATTATCGCCACTTATGATAGCAATTTTCATTATCCAAGCTCATTAGAGATTTTAAAAAAAGAGATAAATGGAACTAATGCCAAAGAGAAAATGTTTAATTTATCAAAAATAGCTATAAAACACGAAGAATCCTTAAATAATTTACCAATTATTATCATTAGAAATTTAGCAGATGATAATTTAAATGAAAAAAAAATTAAAAAACTTCAATATAATTGGAAAAAGATGGAAGTTAAAAATCTTTTAGAGTTTATACAAAATTATGCAATTTCAGAGATGTTCCACTCAAATGATAGATTTAAATATTATAGTTCAATTGATAGAAATATGTTAATTTTAAATAAAATGACACTAAAAAATGAAGATAGCTACTTAAATATTTATAGTCATTATTGGATTTTAAATGATGAGGATGCAAAACCATTTCACCCTATCCATGATGTTTTTGGACATCAAAGTTCCTTAGAGGCTTCAGATTCTCCAACAGTATTCCAATTTGCTTATAATAAAGCGATAGATAAAAATTGGTTTTATACTCAAAGTTATGAAGTTGATGATAATAATAAAGTAATTTGGGAAAAAGATTGGAGTAGTATTATCCCAAAAAGTGTAGATGGAAATTATATTGTTAAAGATGTAGCTAAGTGGTTATGGAATTATTTTATCGCTGATAGTGGTAAAAATCTTCAAACTTTAGAGATAGCTCATATCTATACACTTTTAGCGAGTGGTGTTGATTTATCTCTATTTTTAGATGAAGAGAATCCTTTAAAAGTTTATAAAATAGATGAACTTCAAAATGATAGATTAATAGTTGATAAGATAAATGATGCAGGAGTTGCAAGAGTTGATTTAAATTCAAATGATATAGAGATAAAAAGAGAAGCAAATGAGAGAGTTGGTAAAGCAATAGCTTTTATATGTACTACTCCTTATATTTTTCTACAAGAGGGAAAATAATGAAAAGAAGAAGTTTTTTAAAATATTCACTAGCTACTCTAGCGTTAATGGGATTTAATTTTAAACTAAATGCAGATGAGGTTATAAACAATCAAAAACCGATAATTGTAAATTTAATTTTAGATGGTGGAGCTGACTTTAGACATATTTTTAGCCCACTATTTAGTGAAGATAAGCATAGCTATGGTTATAATTTTTGGAAAAATAGAGCCTCTTCACATAATTTAGATGGAAATAATTTAGCTTCTCTTCAAGCTAGAAGTGATGAGTATTTGAGTGTTAATAAAGATGGTTTAAGCTTTGGAATAAATCCAAATGCTAGATGGTTAAAAGAGCAATTTGAAAGTGGAAATGTAGCAATTATAAATAATGTTATAAATTCAAAAAATCGTGATCATTCACACTCACTTTTAAAATTAGAGAGTGGCGATAATTTAGCAGAAGCTCACGATTTTGAGCGAAGCGGTTGGGGTGGAAGGTTAGCGAGAGAATTAAACTCTAATGTAGTATCACTTACAAGAAATGTTAGGCTTTTTTGTAACGCACCAAATGGTAATAATAAATTAGAGCATCATAATGATATTGTAATATCTGCAAGTGATAGCCGAAATATAGGTCTTTATGAGTATAACACACAAGCTGATATAGATAATGGAGACAAAAAATATAGGTGGAGATATAAAGCAATTTTATCTCGCTCACTTAGTAGTTACTATGAAGCCAAAAGAGATTTAATAGAGACTAATTCACCATATTATAAATTTATTCAACACGAAAAACTTTTAATAGAGTTTGGCAGAAAGATAAAAGAGAAATTATCAAATATTCCTGAACCTACTAATTTAACAGAACTTTATGATAGAAAATCTAATAAACATTTAGATAATAAATATTTTGGAAAACAACTTAGAAATTTATATGATAGTCTGATTTGTAATGATGTTTTAAATATGCAAGTTGCAAGTTTAGAATATGGTGGTTGGGATAGTCATAAACAACAAATTAAATCAATAGAGACAAAAATTGATGATATTTTCGGAACTGATAGAGGATTAGATAGAGTCACACAGCTAATTAAACAAGATATGCCTAAAATTAGCGATAATTTAATATTTGTAATATCTAGCGAATTTGGAAGACAACTAGCATCAAATGGAGATAATGGAACAGACCACGGAAGAGGAAGTTCTATATTAATTATTGGAAACAGTATAAATGGTGGAGTTTATGGGGATATGTTTCCAAATAGTGAAATTGAAAAATTTAGTATCCCAAACGAAGATATAAATGGCTTAACTTCAATTGATAGCATTTTAGCATCTATTTGTGATAAATTAAAAGTTGGAAGTGGCGAAAAAATATTTAATTTAGAGAGTTCTAAAGTTGAAGAGGGTGTAAATTTAAAAAAATTATTTAGTTGATTTACCTCAATGAAATAGTTTTATTTTTTTGCTAAAATAAGATAAAAAGGAGTGATATGCAAATAGCGTCTATGTTAAAAGATTTAAAGTTTGATGATAAAAAACCAGCCATTTCCATTTTATTAGATAACTCTTATTCTAAAGAGATAAGAATAACTTTTAGAGAACTTCAAGAGATGAAGGAACACAAAGCACCATTTCCTATAAGTATTGAAGTTTTTAGAGGTAAAATTGAATTTGGTGTAAATGATGAGACTATTATTTTAAAAGATGGTGATATTATTACACTTGATGCGAATGTACCACATAGTTTGGTTGCTAAAAAAGAGAGTATAGTGAGACTTAGTTTAAATAAAAGTGATAATATTAATAGGGTTTCAGCAGTTTTGAGTAATTAAGGAAAATAAAATATAATGAACTGAAAAGTCAAAATTTTTTCTTAAATTTACTTTCTTAAATATCCTAATACTGTACTCAAAATATCATCTTCATCTCTACTTTTTGATTTTATAATATCTTTTTTATCATTTTCATATATAAAAGATATATTTTGCTGATAATTACTAACTCTAATTATATTTTTGCCACTTGCTAAAATTTTAATTATTATTAAGTCTAAAAAGTTTTTTGTATAAGTATCAAGTTTTCCAAATCTATCAATTATTTCCTCTTCAATTTCACTAATATCACTTAACTCTTTTGCTTTCCCAAGTCGTCTATAAATTTCAAGTCTCACTCTATCTTGACTTACAAGTTCAGGTGAAATAAAAGCATTTATGGTTAGTTTTAAATCGACCTCCCTATTTTCTACTGTCTGTTTTCCAGTTAAAGCGTTTAAGGCATCTTCTAACATTTTTAAATAGAGTGAATATCCAACTCCTTTTATTTGACCACTTTGTGCCGTTCCAAGGATATTTCCGCCACCTCTAATTTGTAAATCGTGATAAGCTAAATTTGCACCACTTCCGAGATATGAATTTGATTCAAGTGCGATAAGTCTCTTTTTAGCATCTTCTGTAATATTCTCTTTAGAATTTACTAAAAAGTAGCATAACCCCTCTTTGCTCCCTCTTCCTACTCTTCCTCTAAGTTGGTGTAAATCAGCAATACCAAATCTATCGCTACCATCAACTATAATGGAATTTACTTTTGGCATATGTATTCCTGATTCAATTATTGAAGTAGATAATAATAAATTATATTCACCATTTTCAAATTTCATCATCTCTTTTTCAGTTTCAACTGCACTAATTTTTGAGTGTAAAACTGTGATTTTTAAATTAGGTAATATTTTTAAAAGTTCCATTTTTTTATTTTCGATTGTAGCAATTTCATTATAAATATAAAATAGTTGTCCACCTCGACGAAGTTCTCTTAAAATTGCCTCTTTTACAACACTATTATTAAACTCTTTTACAAACGTTCTAACACCTAATCTCTCTGTTGGTGGAATTTTTAATTCACTAAAAGTTTTAATTTGTGAAAGGGCTAAATTTAAAGTTCTAGGAATTGGAGTTGCACTCATACTTAAAATATGAGAATTTTCCTTTAACTCTTTTAATTTCTCTTTTTGCTTAACTCCAAATTTGTGTTCTTCATCAATTACAATCAAAGCTAATTTTTTAAATTTAACTCCAAAGAGTGAATGAGTTCCGATAATTACATCAATATCACCCTCTTCAAGTCTTTTTGTGATTAATTTTTTCTCTTTTGCACTCACAAAACGATTCAGTTGAGCCATTTTAATTCCGTGGTCTTTAAATCTCTCACTAATACTCTTAAAATGTTGATTACTAAGCAAAGTTGTTGGAGCAATCATAGCCGATTGAAAACCATTTTTAGCACAAGCAAACATTGCATTCATTGCAACTTCAGTTTTACCGAAACCGACATCTCCACTTAAAAGCCTATCCATCACTTGTCCACTGCTTAAGTTATTTAAAATATCTTCAATAGATTTACTCTGGTCATCTGTATATTTAAAGCCTGATTGTGCTTGAAATATTTTAATTTCAGGCAAATTAGTATTTACTTTAACACCCTCAATTATCTCTCTTTGTGCTGCGATATTTATTATTTCACTTGCAATTCCAAGTAGTTTTTCTCTGATTTTAGCTTTTAATTTGCTAAAACTTCCTTTACCTAACTTATCAAGTGTAGGAGTTGTTCCACTATCAGCTATATATCTATCCACAATATCAATATTCTCAACTGGAATTAAAACTTTGTCATCACCTAAATATTTAATGGAAACAACATCTTTAGTACTTCCTAAAACTCTAGTTTGTGTAATTCCTTCAAATATTCCTATTCCGTAATCTCCGTGGACAATATACTCTCCAACTTTTAACTCATCTAAAATAATTGAGGGTTTTACTTTTCGTTTTTTAGTTCTATTGCGATTGAGTGAAATTATTAATTCATTTCTACTCATTATATTTAAAACTACGCTACTTTGAATAAATTCTACATTTGAAAACTCTCTGAATTCTCTTATGTTAGTTTCAGTTAGTGAAATTAATTTTACTTTTTTATCTTTATGAAACTCTATTAACTCTTTTGGATTAATAGGCATTATATCTTTATAATTTTTTGCTTGGGGAATATATTTTATATTTTTATACTCATCTAAATTTATATTTGAAAAAGAAGCAATCTCCTCTAACTCCTCTTTAATATCTAATAAAAAATAAGTTTTTAACTCTCTTGTATAATTTAAAGCTAAATCATTTAAGTACCAAAAACCAAGTGAAGTTACATCTTTAAAAAATGATTCACTTTCGTGATTTTTGACATTAAATTCAATTATCTCATACTCATCTTCACTAAATCCAAATGGAGCTGGATAAATTTCAACCTCTTCAATTTCCTCTTTGCTTCGTTGTGAATTTATATCAAAAGCTTTAATCTCTTCTACTTCACTATCAAATAGAGAAATTCTAACTGGAATCTCACTATTAATAGCAAATATATCAATAATATCTCCTCTAAAAGAGACTTCTCCTTTAGTTTCCACAACATCTACAAAAGAGTAGCCAAAATATAAAAATTTCTCTTTTAACTCTTTAATATTTAAATTATCTGCAAACTCTATTTTAAAACTTTTGAGTAAGTTCTCTTTTGGAAGTGGATTTAAAATTGTCCTAATTGGAGAAATTAAAAGCTTTTTAGAATCACTCTCAAAGTAGTGTTTTAAATTGGCTGTAATTTCAAAAAGTTCATCTTGAAAACTTCTCAAATCATCGCCGAAACTTGCTCTAAAATCAGGTAAAATAAAATTTTCATAACCTAAAAAAGAGGCAACACTACTAGCTTCAATTGTCTCTTTTTCATCTTTTACAACAACTAATTCAACTTTTGGATTTTTAATTAAAAATTCGTAAATACTGCTTTGCATACTTAACTCTCATTCACTACTGAATAAATTCCGTAAGTCATAACAAATACAAACACTACTCCTAAAACTAGAATAATTATTTCACCCTCATTCATAACTCACTCCTTTTGTGTGTTTTACTTCTTTTGTTGTTTTTGCAATCATTTTTAATATGTATAAAATACTAAACATTAAAATTATATCGGCCACAGCACCAAAATAGAGTGTAGAATCAATTTTATCATTATCAATTCTATTTATTAAACCACTTGTTAATGCAATTATTATTAAAACTACAACTGTAAAGAATACTCTATAAAGTATTTAGTAACTCTTTTAATCCATCTAATTTAGCCACTAAGACTCCTTTAATTTATTTAATTTTTCTCTATTTTAAAATCAAAATATTCAGATTTAAATTTATTATCTCCAATATTACTATATTGAATTATTGCACCTTTAAAGTTCTCTACCTCTTGATACAATAGACCTAATGCGTATTTAGCCTCTAAATTAGTTGTATCAATTAATTTAGAAAGCTCAAGTAAAGCAATTGCATTTGGATGATGTTCTGCAGCAATTGCTGAAACTGCTGTCAAAAAAATTGTTTGAGAATTTTTCTCGTTTAACTCATCAATTAGAGTATTATAAGTTACAAATGCCTCTTCAAAATCTTTTAAATAGATATTTGTTAAAGCTAATGCTTGAAGTAGTCCTCTCTTATCAGAAATTTTAGTTGAAACAATATCTTTTAACTCTTCTCTAAATGGATAAAGTCTTCCTGTTACTCTTAGTAAGTTAATATAAATATATCTTGCAATTTCAGGTCCAGTATAAACTGCTTCTAAATTTAAATTAGTTGTATTTAGATAATCTTGTGCTCTTTTTGCAAAATCTTTAATAGGTAAAGCTTGATATTTAGCATAAATATCTAATGAATTTACAACAACGTCCTCTTTCAATAAATTTTTAAATTCACTAGAAACTTTGAAAAGCTCATCACTATTTTTTAACTTTAAAGCTAAAATTAAATCAAATAAAATTTCAATAGGTTTTCTATTTGTATAATCTTTTTGAACTTCAACCCATTGAGCAGCTGCTGGAATATTTCCTCCGGCAAATGAAGATAAATATGAAAAAAATTGCTCTTTTAGAGAATTAGAATTACCTAAATCCTCTTGAATAGTTCTTTGAGTTCTACTAGTATCTTTATCTATTAATTTCCCAGTCATAATAGAAAAAATTCCAGATAAGAAAATTTTATTATTTAAATGGTAACTCTTAATAAAATGTCTATATGCATCTTTATAATTTCCCATCTGTGCATAAGTTAAAGCTAAATTATAATGTAAAATAGAGTGATTTGGATATTTATTAATGACTGATTTAAAAAGACGATTAGCTTCTCTAGTATCATATTTAAGTGAAGATTCAATAGCCTTTGAAATAACTAAATTAACTTGTGCTAAGGTTGAACTTTTTTTAAAAATATCTTTAGCTTCTTGAATCTCATCAATAAATATGTTTACATTTCCTTTTTTTATATAATTAAGTGTATGTTGAGCATTAAAGACTTTATATGGAGCAAAATAGAAAAACAGATCATAAACTCTTCTATCATTTGATTTTAACTCTTTAATAAATTTCTCTTGTGCTTTATTTATATCAAAAATATCATCTTTTAATTTAACTCTAATAGGATAAGTTTTAGTTACATTATCTTCATATTTAGCATAAGCCATTCTTAATAATTTACTAGCTGTATTTCCTCTTCCCTCTTTTAAATGAATTAAAGCCAATGCTAAAATAGCTTTTAACTCTTCTCGTGGAGATTGCATATAATCTTCAATATATTTAATTGCTAAATCATATTCACCTATTCTTGCATATAAAAGCCCTAAAGATAGTTTATCATCGTGGTCTCTCTCTTTTTCAATTGAAGCAATAGCATTTATAGTATCATTTAGAGTCAGGTAAATTTTTGATTTTAAATGAGCATACTTATCTTTATAAAATTCACTTGATGGATGCTCAAGGGCTGAGAGTGTCTCAATATATAAATTTTTATAATACATAATAACACCATAATAGTATGAGTATAGTGGTGCTGAACTCTCTTGCGGTAAATAAGTATGTGCTAAATTTATATAGTAATCAAAACTATCTATATCATTTAACTTATAGGCACAAACTCCAGCATTAAGAGCACTGACACATCTATTCTCTTCATTTTTTATAGCTTTTTTAAAAGAATCTAAAGCAGATGAGTAATCATCCTCTCTCATTTTAGCAATACCTAAATTATAATGTGAAATAGCTTCACTATATGATGAGATTCTCTCAAAAAGAACTAAAGCTTCCTCTTTGTTACCCTTATTATAGAGTAAATTTGCTTTTCTTATTATAGATTCAAGTTCAGATTGTCTAATTATTTGACTATCTTCTCGCATTAATCTTTGAGATATTTCACTTACATTTAAATCTTCTGTTTGAGGTTTTTTTGCATCTTTTGAGAGTATAAAGTATAAAATTACTGCTATTAATATCAGAGTAAAAAGAGTAGCAATAAGAACGATTAATTTTTTCTTTTTACCATTCCCTTTTTTTTTCTCTTTTTCTAGTTCTAGATTCTCTTCTTCCTCTTCATCTCCCTCAATAATTACAATTTCATCATTGGATTCAGCCATTTTATTACCTCAAAAGTTAAGTTAAATATTTTTGTAAAATTGAAGGTATTTCTATAGTACCATCTTCTTTTTGATAATTTTCCATTATTGCAATTAGTGTTCTACCAATTGCTAAACTTGAACCATTTAGCGTATGGACTAATCTATTCTTTTTTCCATCTTTGAATCTAATTTTTGCTCTTCTAGCTTGAAAATCTTTAGTATTAGAAACTGAACTAATTTCACGGTATCTATTTTGTCCAGGTAACCAAACTTCAAGGTCAATTGTTTTATTTGCTCCAAAACCAATATCACCAGTGCAAAGCTTTACTATTCTATGTGGTAGTTTAAGACTTGTGAGTAAATCAGAGGCACAATTTACCATCTCCTCAAAAATTTCTTCACTCTCATCTGGTTTTGTGATAGATACTAACTCAACTTTTCCAAATTGATGCTGTCTTATCATTCCTCTTGTGTCTCTTCCAGCACTTCCAGCCTCTTTTCTAAAACACTCTGTATAAGCAGTTAATTTCATTGGAAGCTCATTTATATTTATAATCTCATCTCTATATAAATTTACTAATGCAACTTCAGCCGTTGGAATTAAATATAACTGCTCATCTACAATTTTAAATAAATCATCCTCAAATTTCGGAAGTTGTCCTGTACCTAAAAGTGTCTCTTCATTTGCAATATAAGGTAGAGTCACTTCGCTAAAACCTCTACTTCTATTAAAATCAAGCATATAATTAATTAATGCTCTATAGATTCTTGCACCATCATTTAAAAGAACAGAAAATCTACTCTTAGAGAGTTTTACACCCTTTTCAAAGTCTATCCAATTATTATCAATATCCCAATGCTCTTTAGGAGTAAAATTAAACTCTTTTGGCTCTAATACTTTTTTAAGTTCAATATTATCATTCTCATCAGCTCCATTTGGAACATCATCATCAATCAAATTTGGAACATTCAGAGCTATTTTAAAAAGTTTATCTTCAACAACCCTTAACTCGTCATTAAGTCTTGCAATATCCTCTTTATTTTTAGCTACTTTTACTTTTAACTCTGTAATATCTTTTTTCTCTTTTAAATACTCTCCAAAAAGTTTACTATTTTTATTTTGTTCAGCTTGGTAACCTTCAACTTCTTGTTTTTTTGACTTTAAGATCTCACTAATTTCTCTTAAATTTTTTATTAATTTTTTATCTAATCCTCTTCTTTGAAGATTTTCACTAACACCATCAAAATCTCTCTGCAACTCTTTTAAATCAATCATTCACTCCCCTTATACAACTCTCTTTGCTAATATTATAAATTTATTATCTTCTATTTTTAGTGAAAAGTGGTGAACTCCACAAAATGTATCATTCATACTATCTATTAACTCTTGGGCTTTAGTTTTAGCTCCATAACTGCTTTCAAATGTTTGTGGAAACTTTTTACCTCTTTTTTTGAAACAGTTACAATCTTCAACTCCCTCAATTATAACTTCAAACATTATAAATCCTGACTTGAAGCTAACTCAACCATTATAGTAAAATTATTATCCTCTTTAGTTAGAAAAAATCTATGTTTTTTACAATAATTTGCATTCATATGATTTGCTAATTTCAAAACTTCATATTCTGCATTTTTTGCATCTTCAAAATTTTTTGGTAAATCAATATCATCTCTCTTAAAACAACCACATCTCTTTTCTATATCTATTGTGTACATTTTTTTTCCTTAATAATCAATTCCTACTACTTCTCTAACTTTTTCTATTTTTACTTGTGCAATAGCACTTGCTTTTTTTGCACCATCACTTAATATATCTTTTACAATATCAATATTATTTAAATAATACTCTCTTTTCTCTCTATATGGCTCAAAGTGTTTCCATATTACATCTTTTAAATACATTTTAAAATGCCCATAACCCTCTTTACCAGAACCATATCTATCTTTTAAATTTTCTTGTTCATCTTCATTTAAAAACAGTTTTGAAATTTTGAATATATTACAATCTTGCCACTCTTTTGGCTCTTCAAGTGGAGTTGAATCAGTTATAATTTTTCCAACAGCTTTTTTTAACTGCTTTTCACTTGAGAAAATTTCTATTGTATTTTTATATGATTTACTCATTTTAGCCCCATCTACACCAGGGACTGTTGCTACATTATCATCAACTCTAAATTCTGGAATAGTAAAAACTTCACCATAAGCATTATTAAATTTAATTGCAATATCTCTTGTCATTTCAACATGTTGAATTTGGTCTTTTCCAACTGGAACTATATTTGAATCAAAAATCAAAATATCACTAGCCATTAAAACTGGATAAGAAAAGAGTCCGTGATTTGCTGAAACTCCCTTAGCTGTTTTATCTTTATAACTATGAGCTCTCTCAAGTAGCCCCATTGGAGTAAAGTTTGATAAAATCCAATATAACTCTAATACTTCCTTTACATCTGATTGAACCCAAAAAGTTGATTTCTTTGGATCAAGTCCAAGTGATAAAAAGTTAATTGATGCTTCAAGTGTACTTTTCTTTAAAAATTTACCATCACTTACAGAAGTTAATGCGTGATAATTTGCAATAAAAGCAAAAAGTTCACCCTCTGCTTGTAGATTTACCATCTGTTGCATCATTCCAAAATAATTTCCTAAGTGCATATCACCTGAGGGTTGAATTCCTGATAAAAATTTCATTTAATCTCCTCTCCATTAAATTTTACTAATGCACTTCCCCAAGTAAGTCCACCCCCAAAAGCATCAAGAAGCATTAAATCACCTTTTTTAAGTCTTCCACTCTCATACATATCATTTATCGCCATTGGAATTGAGGCTGAACTTGTATTGCCATATTTATGAACTGTAATTACAATTTTATCTTTATCAAATTTTAGACTATCTCCAACAGCTTTTATTATTCTATAATTTGCTTGATGTGGAATAAATAGATCAACTTCATTAGCTGAAATTTTATTCTTTTTTAAAATATCTTTTACATCTTTTGTTAAAGTTTTAACAGCAACTTTAAAAGTTTCATTACCTTTCATTTTCATAAAAGCCATATTTTCATCTATTACTTTTTGTGAACAAGGATTTTTACTTCCACTTCCAGGAGTTATTAAAAAATCTTGATACTCTCCATCTGAAGAGATATGGGTATCTATAATGGCTTCATTTTTATCTTCAGTTGCACTAATAACTGCTGCACCTGCCCCATCACCAAAGAGTACACAAGTATTTCTATCAGACCAATCAACAATTGAGCTTAGCTTCTCTGCTCCAACAATTAAAATATTTTTATATAGATTTGATTCAATGAAAGATTTTGCGATAGTAACTAAGTAGATAAAACCTGTACAAGCAGCACTAATATCAAATGCAGGTCTATTTTTAATTCCAAGTTTATCAGCAATTACACACGCGGTTGATGGCATACACAGATAATCCGGTGAAATTGTAGCACAAATTATAGCATCAATATCATCTTTTGCTAAACCACTTCGTTTAATTGCAATTTCACTTGCTTTGAGTGCTAAATCACTCGTAACTTCCTCTTTTGCAATATAACGATTTTCTATCCCCGTTCGTTTCTTTATCCACTCATCTGTGGTATCGACCATTTTTTCTAAATCAAAGTTAGTTAATTTCTCTTTTGGGACATAAGCTCCAATAGATTTAAAAGATGCAAACAAATTGTTTCCTTTTTAAAGAGAATCTATTAAATTTAAATTGAGTTTAATTTTTCTTTTATATCTTCATTAACTCCAGAATTTATAAAATTTATAGCTTGAAAAATAGCATTTTTAATAGCTTTTGAATTACTTTTACCGTGACCTATAATAACACATCCATTAACACCAAGTAGAGGAGCTCCACCATATTCAGCATAATCTACTCTCTTTTTTAGTGCTTTAAAGACACCTTTCATTAAAATTGCACCAAGCATTGCAATAGAAGATTTTTTAATATTAGTTTTTAAAAAATAGTTTATTGAATCAGCTACGCCTTCGCCTGTCTTTAAAACTAAATTACCGACAAAACCATCACAAATTATTACATCACATTTACCATCAAAAATATTGTTCCCCTCAACATTTCCAATGAAGTTAGGGATATCTTTTAATAGTTTAAATGCCTCTTTTGTGGTTTCATTTCCCTTACTCTCCTCTTCACCATTTGAGAGTAAGCCTATTCTAGGGTTTTCTATCTTCATTACATCTTTAGCATAAGCTTCACCCATAATAGCAAACTGTAAAAGATGTTCAGCTTTACAATCAACATTTGCACCTACATCTAAAACAAGACTTGACCCACCGTCTGAAGTTGGCATAAGTGCAGCAATTGCAGGACGCGAAATTCCCCTTATTCTACCAATTTTAAGAGTAGCTAAACTCATACTTGCACCACTATGCCCAGCAGATACTACTGCTTGTGCCTCATTAGTTTTTACAAGATCTATTGCTTTAAAGATTGAACTATCTTTTCTCTTTAGTGCATTACTAGCTTTATCGTGCATACTAATCACATCATTAGCTTTGATTATAGAGATTTTATCTTTAAATCCATTTGGAATCAAAGGTAAAATCTCATCCTCTTTTCCAACTAAAATTGGTTTAAACTCTTGTTCTTTTAAGGCTAAAAGCACACCTTCTATAATAGGTATAGGACCAAAGTCCCCACCCATAGCATCAATTGCAATTTTCAATTTTCAGCCTTAATTACTTATATTCACCACTCACAGGGTTTACACGATGTGGCATTTTGTAACTACCATCTTTATCTTTTATAGGTCTAGCTAATGTTATTTTATAGTGAGTTCTTCTCTTTGCACCTCTTGAGTGTGATACTCTTCTTTTTGGAACTGCCATTTTATTTTCCTTTAATATTCTATTTCAAAAATTTTTATATCTTTACATTCGTTACATATGTGATAATCATTTTTAATAAGTTCAATTTCACTTATTAAAATCTCTTTAAAGTCTATAACATCCTCTACTTCAAAAACTTCTTCATCGCCTTTGTAAATTCCATTATAAACTTTTAAATCTAACTTTTCGTTTAATTTTAAATTAAATTCACTAGCACATCTATCACAAAGAGAATTTAATCTACCACTTAGCGTTGAATCAATCTCTACTAAACTTGAATTATTTAAACTTTTTTTTAATTCACCAAAGAATCTAATATTATCTAATGTTAATTCAAACTCTTTCGGTGTTTTTGTAATTTTTTTAAATTCAATTTGCATTAAATTATAAATTCCTCAACTTAAACAATTTCTCTCTGTGCAAAGAAAAAATCTATCTCTATTTTTGCATTTTCATGAGAATCACTTCCGTGAACTGCATTTGCATCAATACTATCTGCAAAATCTGCTCTAATTGTCCCAGCAGCTGCCTCTTTTGGATTAGTTGCACCCATTAAATCTCTATTTTTAGCAACTGCATTGTCACCTTCAAGCACCATTATAACAACTGGTCCACTTATCATAAATTCAACAAGTTCACCGAAAAATGGTCTCTCGCTATGAACTGCATAAAATGCTTTTGCATCAGCTTCGCTAAGTTGTACTTTTTTCATTGCAGCAACTCTTAAGTCATTACTTTCAAATCTATCTACAATTTTACCTATAACACTCTTTTTTACTGCATCTGGTTTTATGATTGATAAAGTTTTTTCCATCAATTCTCCTATTAAAAATTAAAAATGGGTAGGATTGTACCAAAAATAATATATAAAATTGATTAAAAAATTGAAGTAAAAAAGTAGTTTAGGGGAGTTGCCCCTAAAAATTAAAATTTAGTCAACGCAAGCTGTTCCATTTTCGCCTCTATTTGCAGCCGCTGGCATACCGTCAGCTACAGCATCCCATACAATACAGCCCTCTGTTGGACAAGCTGCTGCACAAGCTACTTCATCGTGGTGATCTACGCACTCAACACACTTATCAGGATACACATAATAAATCTCTTCCCCAGTCGGATTATCCTCATCATCTACGATAGCTTCAACAGGACACTCATCAATACATGCGCCACAATTTATACAAATATCAGTAATTTTTACAGCCATTAAAACTCCTTTTTTTAGTTAAATTGAACTATATCAAAAAGAAAATAAAATGAGACTTAACTAATATTTAAGTACTCTTTTATGGCTTCAACTTTGTCTTTTTTCTCCCAAGTAAACTCAGGTAATTCCCTACCAAAATGACCATAACTTGCAGTCTTTTTATAAATTGGCTTCAGTAAATC
The DNA here is from genome assembly GCA_016744535.1 of Campylobacteraceae bacterium. Classification (GTDB taxonomy): domain Bacteria; phylum Campylobacterota; class Campylobacteria; order Campylobacterales; family BB28; genus BB28. The sequence goes on along the minus strand of JADGEE010000015.1, from coordinate 8,315 downwards.
AAGGCTCTCTATAATCCCTTTTGGAGTTAAATGAAATAACTCTTTTACACACTCTTCTAACACTTTTTCATCAAATTTACTAGTACCGTGAGTATCAACCATAATTGAAATTGGCTCAACTACTCCAATTGCATAAGCGATTTGAACAGTGGCTTTATCAGCAACTCCAGCAGCTACTAAATTTTTAGCAACATATCTTGCAGCATAAGCTCCACTTCTATCAACTTTTGTTGGGTCTTTTCCACTAAATGCTCCTCCACCGTGAGGACAACTTCCACCATAAGTATCAACAATAATTTTTCTTCCTGTAAGTCCTGCATCACCTTGAGGACCTCCAATAATAAATTGTCCAGTTGGATTAATATGATAAATTATATCATCACTTAAAAGCTCTTTAGGAATCTCTTTATATATAAGTTCTTCTATGATAGCTTCGTGAATTTGCTTTTGAGTAACTTCAGGTGAGTGTTGAGTTGAAATTACTATTGTTTCAACTTTTGTAGGTTTTCCATCAACATATTTAACACTAACTTGTGCTTTTCCATCTGGTCTTAAAAATGGAAGAGTTCCATCTTTTCTCAGTCTTGCTAAATTTGAAGTTAATTTATGTGATAAATTAATTGGAAGAGGCATTAAAACATCAGTTTCACGACAAGCATAACCAAACATTAAACCTTGGTCTCCTGCTCCAATTTCACCATCAGCTCTATCAACACCTTGATTAATATCGGGTGATTGCTCACCTACACCATTTAAAACTCCAGCACTTCTATAATCAAATCCATATCTTGCATCAGTATAACCTATCTCTTTTATAACTTTTCTAGCTATATTTTGAAGAGGTGCATAAGTATGAGTTTTAAGCTCTCCTGCAATTACACAATAACCATTAGACAATAGAGTTTCACAAGCAACTCTAGCATTTGCATCTCTTTCTATTATGTAGTCAAGTACCGCATCACTAATTTGGTCAGCCATCTTATCAGGGTGTCCTTCTGTTACAGATTCAGAAGTAAAAATAAATTCTTTTGCCATATTTATATATCCTTATTTTAAAATTTTTTAAAAATTATAACCAATATTTTATATTTTTATGCTAAAATCTTTTTTTCATCAAATGATAAAAATTATCCATAAGGAATATATATGTTAGTTACAAAAAAAGCACCTGATTTTACTGCTACAACAGTTTTAGGAGATAATCAAATAGTTGATAATTTCACTTTATCTGAAAATTTTGGTGAAAATGGAACAGTTCTATTTTTCTATCCATTAGACTTTACATTTGTTTGTCCATCAGAAATCATTGCATTTGACCATAGATTAGATGAGTTTAAATCAAGAGGTATTAATGTAATCGGAGTTTCTGTTGATTCACAATTTAGCCATTTTGCTTGGAAAAATACAGATGTAAAAAATGGTGGTATTGGTCAAGTAAGATTTCCATTAGTAGCAGATTTAAATAAACAAATCTCAAAAAATTATGATGTTTTATTAAATGATTCAGTAGCACTTAGAGGCTCATTTTTAATTGATAAAGATGGAACTGTAAGACATGCTGTAATTAATGATTTACCACTTGGTAGAAATATTGATGAGATGATTAGAATGGTTGATACTATGATATTCACAAATGAGTATGGTGAAGTTTGCCCAGCTGGATGGCAAAAAGGTGATAAAGCTATGAAAGCTTCAACTGATGGTGTAGCTGAATATTTAGCTGAAGAATCAGATAAATTATAAGAGATTTTCTCTCTTATAATTTTATTTAATATCTATATCTAAATTTTATTTTTTTAATCTAACACTATTTTTTTCTATTTTCTTTAAAATTATTTTATAGTAAATTGCACTTAAAATAAACATAAAACCTATTAAATAAGTGATGTAATTTAATTCAACTCCTAAATCAGCTAAAATTCCTATACTCAAAGATGTAATAACTCCAACTAACATAAATATCATATCATTATATGCAATAACTCGACCATAATATTTCTCTTCTATACTCTCTTGCAAAAGAGTGTAACTATATGACCAAATGATAGTCGTAAAAAGTCCAGATAAAAATGCTCCTATTAGACTAATATAAAAATTCTCTTGCAAAACTCCCCATATAAGTATCGAAATACCTTGAAGAAATAAAATATAAAAAAAGCTTTTATGATTTAAAAATTTACTCAAAAATATTGGAGCTATCATAAGTGAAATAGCTCTAGTTGCATTTATAAAGCCTATTGCAAGTGAGATAGCTATTACCTCTTTATATTTAAAATCAGCTAATAGAGTCACAAGTGAATCAAAAGCAGTAAAACCGACAGTTGAGTGAATAAATATCAGATGAATTATAAGTGGATTTGCTTTTAAATATTTAAGACCCTCAACTATCATATCTACAAATTTTTCACTACTCTCTTTTGTTTTTTCTACAATTTTAGTATTAAAAAGAATAAAAATAGCGATTATAAATAACAAAACATCAATTAAGAGAGCTGTTTTAATTCCAAAAAAATAGACTGCTAATCCACTTATAGCCATTCCAGCAGTGTAACTAAATGACCAAATAATAGAGTGTATCTCATTAGCAATTTTTAAATCTTTTCCTGAAATTATTTGAGGAAGTAGTGACATTTCAGAAGTAAAATAAAAACTAACTGAACTCATTCTTATATAAACTAGTAATAAAAGTAACCAAATAAGCTCACTTGAATCTATAAATATAATAAAAAATGTAGCAATTGCTTCGACACTTAATAGAATTAACATTAACTTTTTTATATTTAACTTATCAATTATAACACCAACAAAAGGAGCTTGTAGAACTGCTGGTAAAAAATGTAAAGCTGAAGTTAAAGCTATAACTAAAGCAGAGACATTTAACTCTATTAAAAGTGTATAAATTGCTACATTTGTAAACCAAGAACCAAAATAAGCTATTAATTGAATTGTACTTAACCTTAAAATTATAGGTTGTGATTTTAAAAATTTGATATATTCCAAGTTTTCTCTTTTTTTAATTTATTTTTTCTCTTCTCTTATGTAAAACATTTGCAATAACATCTATTAAATTTTCAAATTCACTATTTATATCTTTTTGTGCTGATAAAAATTCATCTCTTTGCTTTTTTACAATCTCTAAATCCTGTTTTGTAATTTCACACTGTTTATTAATTAACTCTATCATTCCTTCGTCATCAGTTGGTTGTTTTTTTAAACTATTTAATTTAATAAGTTTAATATTAAACCCATCAATTAATTCAGCTCTTTTAGTTAAAAAATTTAAATAATCTCTATATTGTCTAATTATTGAATTTATTTTTGTTATACAAATTTTATTGTCATTTTTATCTATTAATTCAGGTTTTTTAAATTTACCGTTTATATCTTCTTCAATTTCTCCATTAAAATAAGAGATAAAAGTTTGTGAATTTATATTTTTATTAATTAAAAATTTTAACAGTTTTTTAGCTTCAATAGCTAATACTAAATTAAATTTATCTCTTAATAAAAAGTTACCAAACCCCTCTATAAGAGTGTTTTCTGTATTTTTAATAATTTTATTTAAAAATAAAAAGATATATTTTTGAATAATTTTAACATTACTATTCATAAATTCAATATTAGATATTTTTCTAAAATTTAATTCCCTTTTAAGTGCTTGATTTGTAATAATTACAATAAATTTATTAAGATTCTCTTCATCTTTAAATATTTGATTTTTTAAATCTTCTAATTCATTAATTGGTAGACCATTAAACCTCTGCTCATTTAAATTTTGTTTATCTTTTATATCATCACAAAACTCTTTTTTAATTTTTACTTTTTTTAATTTTTGTAAAAGTTTTTCAAAATCAAAGTTTGGTCTTTTTTTCATTAAAATTTTAATAACAAATCTCTTAATATTTAAAAATTCATCTTCAAACTCTTTTAAATTTTGATTTAATTCCTCAATTTTTTTCTCTTCTATATCAACTAATTCAGGTAATAACTTTAAATAATCAACTCTATCTTGTTTGACATTTACTAGTACTTGTTTTGCAAGTTCATATTTTGAGTTTAAATTTTTAACTTCAATATCTATCTCAACTTTTTTTGTATGAATAATTTTAATTTGACTTGATAAACTTAAATATTCCGTTGAATTTTTATTACCTATTTTATTTCTTCTATTAAATAAATCTTTCTGTAAAACCTCAATATCTTTTAATTCATTTTGAGTTTTTATTAAAAACTCTTTTATCTCACTCTCTTTTTTATATTCAGACTCTTCTATTTTCAAAAAATAATTTACTTTATCTTTTGTCTCTTGGTTTTTTTGTTCAGAAATGTCTATTGATTTTAAATATCTCTCTCTTGCTACAGAATTTTGTCTAATAGCTACAAAATTAAATTTATTACTATTTTCTATTATCTCTTTTTCAAAAAAAAGCTTAATAATTTTTACATTAAGAGCATTATCTGTAGCTACACTTCTAAGTAAAAAATCACTCATAAATCCTAAAACTACTCCACTCTTTTTATTAAAACTACCCTTTACAATTTTTTCTACAATTAAATTTATTTTAATATAACTCTTATTATTATCTCTATTTAACTCATCTATATTTATAGAACTATCTTTTAACCTATCTTTAATATCAAAATCATTTTGTAAAAGTTTTATGAATTCATTCATTAATCTTTTATATATAGAATCAATATTAAACAACTCTTTTATAGATAAAATTTTAATATCTATCGAATCAAGATGTAGAGAGATTGAAGAGTATAAAAATTGATTTAAACTTTTATTATCAGAAAATATCAATTTCATTAAGTCAGTTATACTCTCTTTCTCAATCTCTCCTCTTATTAAAATTTTTTCATCTTGAATTAATACAACACCTTGACTATAATTAAATGCCATTTTCTTTAAAGCATCTTTTATAAAAGTATTTAATTCAATATCATTATCTTTTTTACTATATATTTTTAATATATCATTTGCATCTTTATATATTTGATTAATTATATTATTTGCACTTGGGTCTTTTTTATCTAATAAAATCATCCCATTTTCTTCAAAGGAATAGATATGTTTTTTATAATTTTCTATTTTTTCAATTAATTTATTAACCATTTTTATCCCTAAATTTAAAAAAATTTATTTTAGCAAAAAAAATGTCAAATTATAATTTAATTTAAAAAATAGAATAAGTAGATTACGATTTTAGAAAAAAGATGAAAAAACTAAGCGATATTTGTAAATATTACTTGTACATCCTCATCATCTTCAATTTTATCTATTAATTTTTCAATATCAACTAATTGTTCATCATTAAATTCAACTGTTGAGTTTGGAATTCTTTGAAGAGTTGCTTTAGTAATTTCAATATTTAAGTTCTCAAACTCTTCTGATAAAGTTCCAAAGTCTGTATAATCTCCATAAACAAAAATTGTATTACTTTGCTCTTCGATACTTTCAAGTCCAGCATCAATTAAAGATAACTCTAACTCTTCTAAATCCATTTCATCACTCTTTTTAAATTCAAATACAGCTTTTCTCGAAAACATAAAATCAAATGAACCACTTGGAACTAATTGAGATTTTGCTTTTGTAAAATAACTCTTAACATTGGCTACTGTTCTTGTATTATTTTCAGTTGCACACTCTACAATAATAAAAACACCGTGAGGACCTTTTCCTTCATACACGATTTCAGAAATATCTTGTGCATCTTTTCCTGATGCTCTTTTAATAGCTGCGTCTATATTATCTTTTGGCATATTCTCGGCCCTAGCATTATTTATTGCACTTCGTAACTTTGAATTCATTTCAGGGTCAGGGACTCCATTTTTTGCTGCTACTGTAATCGCTTTTGCAAGTTTTGGAAATACTTTGGACATTTTACTCCATCTCTTCTCTTTAGCTGCACGACGATACTCAAATGCTCTTCCCATATAATATCTCCTTTGAATTTAATTTAAAATTTTATTTACCTCTAACAAATCTTTTAAAATTTCCTCTTTTTGAGGTGGATAGGAGGTATAAATATATTTCATATTATAACTATGTTTATCTTTTAATAAAAGATAAACATAAGCTGTGTGCGAAAGTTCATATTTATTAGTTAAAGATGGAGAGAAATATACTTTAAATTCTCTTGAAATTTTATAAATTTCTTGCTTATTTAAATATTTACCTTTAAAATCTTTATCAAACGATTTTGCAAATATATCTACACTACTTGGTTCTAATTCAGATAATAAATTTATAAATATCACTTGAAGTGAATTATCTTCTGTTTTTAAATTATAATCTTTATAAATATTTTGAATTATATTTAATGCGGGGGTGCAGATACTTTGACAACCAACATATCCAAAAAATAGAAGAACTATTTCACTTTTCTCATATTTTAAAAAATCAGTTTTTATTTGATTATTAACTTCAACCCTACCAGCTCTGTTTCCAGTAAAGTGTCCAAAAAAAACAATCGAAAAAATTAAAGAGATAGAGAGTAAAATTAAAAAGATTCCACTAATTAATTTTAATTTGCTCATATCTTATAACTGCTAAAGTACTCTTTTATCTTCTCAAAATTAGAATATAAATTTTTTGAAAATTGATTATTTGTTTTAATTGAATCAATATTTGTTTCAGCCAAAGAGTTTATTTTAAAAATATCCTCATTTATGCTATTCATCTTTTGTTGAATATTATCAGTTAAAACTGATGTCTCTTTTACAACATCTAAAGTAGTTATTGTACTAGCTTCGACCTCTTGATTTTCACTTGAAAGTTTCTCGGATAAACTTGTAATATCTTTTGACTTTTCGATAGATTCTTCTATTCTTACACTAATATCTGAAATTGATTGAACTATCGTATTTACTGTAATATTTATATCACTTAAGCTTTTTTGTGTATTTTCAGCTAAATTTCTAACCTCATCAGCCACAACAGCAAAACCACGACCGTGCTCCCCTGCCCTAGCTGCTTCAATAGCTGCATTTAATGCAAGTAAATTTGTTTGGTCTGCAATATTCTCTATTACTCCTAAAACATTTTTAATATTATCAGCTTCATTTGTAAGTTGTGTCAATTTATGTGAAAGTTCTTGTTCTGATTCTGAATTTTCTAAAAATACATTAATTAACTTATTTAAAAGATTTAAATTTTTGTGAAGTAATTCGGCATTATTTTCAATTGTGCTAGATACTACACTCATATTCTCTTTTGCTTGACTTACATCATTAGAGATATTTGAGATACTATCTGTGCTTCTATCTATTCCATCTTTTTGAGTAAATGAATTTTTTTCGATACTATCCATATTTTCAACCATATTTTTAGTTGAATCTAAAACTGTGGTTATCTCTTCTTGTGTTGTTGAAAATATAGTTCTAAGCTCACCAACAAAATTATTAAACATATCTGTCTCTTCATTAGAATTTTTAATTACTTTTGATAAATCTCTATTCTGAATAATAAATTGCATCATTGATGAAATTTGAGCATCTGAAATAAATCTTTTTGTAATATTTAAAATAATATAAAGTAAAACACCTGTCTCAAATATAACAAAAAATGCGTGTAGAAGTACAATATCAATTCCACATCCGTAATTAAAAATAACAATAGGACTGCCTAAAATTTCCACATTAAATTGCTGTAAAAAATTAAATGTAAGATGATGAACAGCAATAACACCAGCTGCTGCTAAAAGTGGTACAACATCTTTATATATAACTAAAAAAGCAAGTCCGCTAAATATGTGAAAATGTAGCTCTATTCTACCTAAGTGTTGTTGAATTAAAATAGCTGAAAATATCATCATAGAGATTCCCATAATTGCCCTAGATATTGCAGTTCCTGCAAAAAATTTATAAGCTAAAAAAGCAATTCCAAAAGTAAGACCTCCACCTACAATACCAAGTAAATAAGTATCATAAGCATAAGCACTAACAGTACTGACAACAACCCAATGGGCAAAAAGTAACATAAGCATTAATTTATCAGCTTTTTTATAATCCTCTCTCAAAGCATTTTTAACATTATCTGATAACTTTTTATCGTAATTTGGAAACATTATGATCCTTAGTTTTATTAAATTTTTGCAATAGATAATCGTATTTTAAAGATAATTCAATTAAATTATAATTAATTAAATATTTTTTAAAAAATTCATTAAATAGCTTAAGCTTAAATTGTTTATTTTGTGAAAATCACATAAAAGTCACAACTTTTTATAAATACTCATAGATACCATAAAAACGGAATTGATAATTGATTTTGCATATCTAAAATATTATTAATATTATATGAATATATA
>JADGEE010000112.1 GCA_016744535.1 Campylobacteraceae bacterium | reverse complement strand
TATGTTGTTAATCTTTTATATTTTTTGTATTTTTTCATAAACAAATTTTATCAAAAAGCTAATCAAAAAGCCATTTATTTTTAGCTTATTTAGTCAGTGTCTCTTTTATTATTGGCTCAAAGCCTATTGGTATTAACATTTTTTTTGAATCTTTATTTTTTTCTTTGTGATATTTTTATGTGAATATGAATCACATCTATTGCTGCTGGAGTAATTCCACTTATCTCACTTGCATTAAATAGAGTTTCAGGTTTATATTTTTTAAGTTTTTCTATAACTTCTTTGCTTAAAGATAGTTTTGCATAATCTAAATTTTCAGGGATTTTAATTTTTAGCATCTCTTTCATACTCTCAACTTGACTCTTTTGCTTATCAATATATCTTGCATATTTTGCCTCTATTAAAATTTGCTCTTTAATTTCAAAACTTAACTTTTTAAACTTTGGAATTAAGATATCAAGTTTACTCATATCAAAACTTTTTCTAGCAACGACTGTCAAAATTTCACACTTATCATTTATTTTCTCTTCATCTATATTTTTTAATAAATTTAAAAACTCTCCATTTGGAGTTACAAAAGTATTTTTTAAATAGTTAAGTGAATTTTCTATATTTTCTCTTTTTATTTCTATATTTTCATAAATTTTTTTATCTATTAATTTTAACTCGTAACCATATTTTGAGAGTCGCAAATTTGCATTATCTTCTCGTAAAAGTAGTCTAAATTCTGCTCTTGAGGTAAACATCCTATAAGGTTCTTGTGTTCCTTTTGTCACTAAATCATCAATTAAAACACCGATATAAGCCTCATCTCTTCTAAGTATCAATGGCTTTTGATTTTTAATTGATAAAGATGCGTTAATTCCAGCCATTAAGCCCTGTGCTGCGGCTTCTTCATAACCAGTTGTACCATTTATTTGACCTGCAAAATATAAATTTTTAAGTTTTTTTGTCTCTAATGTATGTTTTAACTCCATTGGATTTATATAATCATATTCAATAGCATAACCAAATCTTACAATTTTTGCTCTCTCTAAACCTTTGATACTTCTAATCATTTGAGTTTGTATATCAGTTGGAAGTGATGTACTCATTCCATTTAAATAATACTCATTTGCTTCTATCGTTTGAGGTTCTATAAAAATTTGATGTCTCGGTCTGTCTCTAAATCTATTTATTTTATCTTCTATACTAGGACAATACCTAGGTCCTACTCCTTCAATTTGTCCAGTAAAAAGAGGTGCTTTATCAAAATTATTTTCTATTAATTGATGTGTATTTTCATTTGTATAAGTTATATAACAAGGTTTTTGAGTTGGATTGAAATCTTTTTTGGTTTGAAAACTAAATGGTATTGGCTCTTCATCTCCACCATGCTCTTCCATAACTGAAAAATCAATACTTTTTGCACAAATTCTTGCAGGTGTTCCAGTTTTAAGTCTTCCTACATCAAAACTTAAATCTCTTAGTTGTTCTGCTAATTTAACAGAGTTAAACTCTCCAACTCTTCCACCCTCTTGGGTTAGAGTTCCTATATGAATTTTACCATTTAAAAAAGTTCCTGTTGTGATGATTATCTTTTTTGCACTAAATTTATTACTAAAATTTGTAATAACTCCTTTTACTTCATCATCTTCTATTATTAACTCTTCTACCATCTCTTGGGTTATATCTAAATTCTCTTGATTTAAGCAAATATCACGCATATAGATTCTATATCTATCCATATCAATTTGAGCTCTACTTCCGCGAACTGCTGGACCTTTTGAGCCATTTAAAATTCTAAATTGTATTCCTGTGGCATCTGTTGCTAATCCCATCTCACCACCCAAGGCATCAATCTCTTTAACTAAATGCCCTTTTGCTAATCCACCAATTGCAGGGTTACAACTAGCAGCTCCAATTTGTTCAACTAAAATTGTAATAAGTAGAGTTTTTAGCCCCATTCTAGCACTACAAAGAGATGCTTCAATTCCAGCGTGACCACCGCCTATAACAATAATATCATAATTCATTATTTACTTATCCTAACTATAAAAAATTTTTGAATTATAACAAATTATTTTACTTAAAAGTATGCTTTTAGATATAAATAGAGGAGTAGGGGAGAAGAAAATTATTTAATTATTGTAATAGTTTCATTACATTTTGTTGAATTTGGTTTGCTTGTGACATTGCATAACTTCCAGATTGTGCTAAAAGATTATGTTTATTAAAAGTTGCTGATTCTGCTGCAAAATCTACATCTCTAATTTGAGATTCACTACTTTTTACATTTACTTGAGTAACTGATATATTATTAACTGTTACTACTAATTGATTTTGAACAGAACCTAAATCACTTCTAATTTTATCTAAAAATTGAATAGCATTATCGGCAATTTGCATAACACTCATAGCCCCTGTCATTGTAGTAACTCCAGCACCTAATTGCTGACCATATAGTGCTACATTATCATTTGAATAAGCACCCATTGCACTTGCGTCATCTGCTGCAAATCCACCTCTAATATTTCCAGGATTTACAACAGCTTCACTTGCTGCACTCATTCCTGCTGTTAATCCAGTAGTTCCACCACTTACAATAATATCTTTTGCTCCATATTTAGTTAAAGTAAGTCTACCATAATTTTTAACTGTAGCTGTATCAAGTCCCATTACAGTATCAGCTCCAGTTCCACTGATATTTATACCTCTACCATCTAAACTTCTTAAGTTTAAATTACCTCTCTCATCTGTAAAGGCTTCTATCCCAGTTAAATCTTTTGCATTATTAATAGCATTTACAAGTTTACCATCTCTATCATTTGTTAAAATATTATCAATATTTCCAATATTAACTCCATTTATCTCTAGAGAAGATATACTTCCTGCAGCAATTGCACTAACTCCAGTCTCTAAAACTGTCCAACTAGCTTTAATTCCACCTAACTTATCGCTATTTTTATTAATAGTAGTTGCTAATTCTCCAATTCCTGTATTAATTCCTGTTGAAATAACAGCAGTTTCTAGTTGAACATCGTGAACCCCATCAACAGTTGGAAAATTAAGAGTAATACTACCCTCAGCTGACATTATATTTCCAGTTTCAAATCTAGTTGAAGCAATTTTTGTTGAATTTGTAGCTCCAATGCTAGTTTTAATTGTTTCATTTGAGTAAGCCCCAATTTGAAACTCTTTATTTGTAAAAGTACCAGCTAAGAGATTTTGACCATTAAAACTTGTAGTATAAGCGATATTATCTAACTCTTCAAGTAGTCTTACAATATCAGCTTGTAAAGCTTGTCTTGTATTACCTGTCTGACCATCTTGTGCAGCTTGAGTTGCTTTTACTTTAATAGTATCAAGAATTTTAATTTGCTCATCCATTGCTTTATCGGCAGTTTGGATAATTCCAATAGCATCATTTGCATTTCTAATAGCTTGACCTAGTGAATTTGATTGATTTCTTAAGCTATCTGCAATTGCCATTCCTGAAGCATCATCGGCAGCTTTATTAATTCTTAATCCTGAACTTAACTTTTCAAGTGAATTATTAAGTGACTTATTATTACCAACACCTATAGAGTGAGCATTCATTGCTCCTATATTAGTATTTATTCTAAACCCCATTTAAAACTCCTAAATTGGTTTTTGAAATATTTACTTTACAAAAAGCAATAAGCGTTCCAAATTTATATTTCAGCTTTTATTTTATATAATTACCACCATAGCAAATAAAGGTTAGTATATATGTGCGGAATTGTAGGCTATATAGGTCAAAAAAATATAAAAGAAGTATTAATTAATGGTTTAAGTGAATTAGAATATAGAGGTTATGATTCAGCAGGAATTGCAATAATGCAAGAGAGTAATCTTTCTATATATAAGAGTATTGGAAAATTAAATAATTTAATAGATAAAACAAAAGATTTGAAAACAGATAAAAATATTTTAAGAGTAGGTATTGGTCATACTAGATGGGCAACTCACGGAAAGCCAACGGAACTTAATGCTCATCCACATATCGGAGAGTTTTCATTTGTTGTACATAATGGAATCATAGAGAACTATAAAAAGATAAAAGATAAATTAGAAAAAAATGGACATAAATTTATTTCTCAAACAGATACAGAAGTTATAGCTCATCTATTTGAGTATAACTTAGAGAAACAAAGTGACGCACTAAAAGCTTTTCAAATAACAATTAATGAGTTAGAGGGTGCTTATGCAATTTTATTAATTACAAAAAGTGAAAATAATAGAATATTTTTTGCTAAAAATGGTTCTCCTTTGATTATAGGATATACTGAAGATGAGATATATTTTGGTTCAAGTGATGCTCCTTTAGTTGGCTTAGCTAATGAAGTGACATATTTTAATGATAATGAATTTGGAGTTGTTTCTATTTATAATAATACTAACAGTATAGAGATATATAATAAAAAATTTGAAAAAGTAGATATTATTAAAAAGTCTTTATCTATAAATAAACAGTTTGCCCAAAAGGGTGGATTTAGATTTTTTATGGAAAAAGAGGTTTATGAACAAAGTAGAGTTATTAGTGAAACTATAATGGGAAGAGTTAAAGATGAAAAAATTGAATTTGAAGAGTTAAACAAAACTCTGTTTGATAATATAGAAAATATAACTATTTGTGCTTGTGGTACAAGCTTTCACGCTGGTCTTGCTAGTAGTTATCTATTTGAAAGAATCTCAAAAGTTCCAACAAAAGTTGAAGTAGCAAGTGAGTTTAGATATAAAGAGCCACTTTTAAATAAGAATACACTCTTTATTGTTATTAGTCAAAGTGGTGAAACTGCTGATACACTAGAAGCTTTAAAAATGGCAAAAGAGGCAGGACTTAAAACTTTAGTAATCTGTAATGTAGATAATAGCTCAATGGTAAGACTAGCAGATTTTACAATTTTAACAAGGGCTGGAATTGAAAAAGGGGTTGCTTCGACAAAAGCATTTGCAACTCAAATGGTAGTTTTATGGATGTTATCTCTTTATATCGCAAATATCAAAAAAAGTATATCAAAAGAGTTTTTAGAAAAAGAGTTAAAAGCTATTTTAACAATACCATCTATTTTAAAAATTGATAATAATTTACACGAAAAGCTAAAAAGATTATCTAAACGCTATCTTCACGGACACGGTTTTTTCTTTATAGGAAGAGATATATTTTATCCATTAGCACTAGAGGGTGCTTTGAAATTAAAAGAGATTAGTTATCTTCACGCAGAGGGTTATCCTGCTGGAGAGATGAAACACGGTCCAATTGCTTTAGCTGATAGTGAACTTTTTACAATTGCACTGATGCCAAAAAATATACTTTATGAAAAAATGAAAAGCAATGTGGAAGAGCTTTCTGCTAGAGATTCAACAATTTTAGCAATTAGTGCTTATGAGTTTGAAATTGCTGATGATTTTATTAAAATTAAAGAACAAAATCACTATATGTTTGAATTTTTTGAAATGATGATTGTACTTCAATTATTAGCAATGGAAATTGCAATTAGATTAGGAAATGATGTTGATATGCCAAGAAATTTAGCTAAGAGTGTTACAGTAGAGTAATTAATTAAAGGAGGAGAAAGAGTTGAAAGCAAATAAAAAAATAGTGCTGATAATGGCTCTAATGTTAATAGTAATTACATTTATTATAATGGCGATTGTTGCAATTAATTTTAGAGACTACGCATATCAAAGTGCTGAAGAGAAGTCAAAAATTATTGCAGAAATTGTAAGAGATGGATTGACTGCTCATATGATGAATAATATTATGGATAAGAGGTCATTTTTTTTACAAAATATTTCCAATTCAAAAGATGTAGATAGTTTATGGATTGTTAGAAGTGAAAATGTAATTAATCAATTCGGAGAAGGTTTTGGTAGTGAAAAGCCAAGAGATGAGTTGGATATGGCAGTTTTAAAAACTGGTGAGAGTATGAAGACAATTGAAGAGACTTCTAATAAAGTTCTACTTAGAATCTCTATTCCATATACAGCATCATCCTATGGTTCACCAAATTGCCTAGATTGTCATAATGCAAAAGAGGGTGATGTTTTAGGTGCAATTTCAATGGAGTTTGATATTAGTGCTATTAGAATTTTAGGTGGAATTACAATTTTAAAAATTTTGGGAACTTCTATAATATTTCTATTTTTTGCTATTTTAATTACAAATTATTTAATTAAACCATATCTCTCTATATTAGAGCATTTAAGAGTTGTAATAGAGAAAGCTTATAGAGGTGATTTTTCACATAGAGTTAAAATTAGTGGGGATAATGAAGCTGGAGAAGTTGCAAAGTGGTTTAATACTTTAATTGAAAAATTTCAAGATACTCTAGGAGCAATTGAACAAAATATTTCACTATTTATTCCTCATAATACTGTATCTAATAAAGACCCTCTTGTTCAATCAAAAGAGGTGATTGAAGAGTTAGCTGATATTTATAGATTTAAAAAGACTATTGAATTAGATAAAGATAAAATGGATATTTATGAGAGACTCTTCTTTGTAATGAAAAATAAATTCAAAATTGATAATTTTGCATTTTATGAAGTTGATTTAGTAAAAGGTACTAGAAAATTAATTCATATTACAGAAGGTAAAAGTTGTTGTGAGGGAATAGCTGATGAGGATGTAAGTGAGTGTAGAGCCCAGAGAACTAATGCGGAGGTCTCTTCAGAAGAGTTTAATACACTTTGTCCAAGTTTTAAGTGTGAAAAGGTAAATTACTTCTGTATACCATTTAAAATAAATGCAGAAGTTGGAATAGTAATCTCTATTACAACAAAAAATTGTGAGCAATTACAAGAGATTAAAAAATCAAAACAGTTACTTGATAGTTATCTTGAGGCTGTAAAACCTGTCCTTGAAAGTAAAATTTTAATGGAAATATTAAAAGAGAGTTCATTAAGAGACGGATTAACTGGATTGTATAATAGAAGATTTTTAGAAGAGTTTATAGATAAAGCAACTTCACAAGCCTTAAGAAGTAATATAACTTATGGTGTTTTAATGTTAGATATTGATTTCTTTAAAATGGTAAATGATACTTATGGACACGATGTTGGAGATATTGTAATTAGAGGTTTAGCTAATACAATTAAAACTTGTGTTAGACAATCTGATTTAGCAATTAGATTTGGTGGTGAAGAGTTTGTAATACTTCTTCATAACACTAGTGAAGAAGGGACAATGCTTGTTGCTGATAAAATCAGAACTCAATTTGCAGGACAAAAATTTATTGCAAGTGGAAAAACACTTCAAAAAACTTTAAGTGTTGGAGTTTCTATGTTTCCTGAAAATGCTGATAGCCTTTGGAAGTGTATTAAATTTGCTGATGTAGCTCTTTATAAAGCGAAAGAGGATGGCAGAAATAGAGTTATTAAGTTTGATTTAGAGCTTTCTCCTGAAATGAAGGATTATTAAATTTTCATTTTTTTCTTCTCTCTCTCTTTAATTTTATTTAAAGTATATTTAATTATATTTCAAAATTTTGAAAAAATTGTACTAAAGAGATTATCGAATATTTTAGATTTACTTATAAAAAATAACTCTCTTTTTTGACGAACTCAGGTTAAAAACTACTTAGCAAAAGAGCATTTAACTTTTAGAATGTTATTTCCTAATGATAAAATTGATGATAAAAAAGCTTTTTTAGATAAAATAAAACAGAAAGATAAAACCCCAATATACATAAAAATAGATATTGAAGAGATAGAAGATAAATTAAAAAGAGTTTTAGAAAAATCTATTAGTATAATGTCCCTAGAAAATCAAACTAATTAATTGAGTATTCTTATTCCAAATGTTAGAATAAAATACAAAATATAGGGATAAAAAAATGAGTATAAAGAGAAAGACATATAGAGCAGATTTTAAATCAAAATTAGTTTTAGAAGTTTTAGAAGGTGAAAAAACATTAAATGAGGTAGCAAGTAAATATGAGATATTGCCAAAAAATTTACAGAATTGGAAAAAACAATTTTTGGAGAATATGTCATTAGCATTTGATAAAAGTGCAGTTGTAAAAGAGTATAAAACTGAGATTGAAACACTTCAAAAATCAAATGATAATTTAGCTAAAAAAGTTGGTAATTTAACTATGGAAAAAGAGTTTCTTGAGGGAAAGCTAGAAAGCTTGGTATCATCTAATAGTAGAAAAACTTTAATTGATACTGAGCATAAACTATCATTAAATACACAATGCAAATTACTAAATATTAGTAAGTCATCATTGTATTATGAAC
>JADGEE010000111.1 GCA_016744535.1 Campylobacteraceae bacterium | reverse complement strand
AAATTATTATTTATAATATTACTCATATAAATTTTTATATTTTTTGTTTTAATTAATAATTTATATTTTCCTCTTTTAATAATAGGTAATTTAATACTTCCTTTTGTGCCTATAAGTTCATCTTTAAAATATAACTTATTATTTAAATATATTTCTATCTTTTGAGGTCTGAAATTTTGTTTTTTAAATATAAGTTTTGGTGTAATATTATTTAGAATATAATCAAAATTTATATTATTTTTTTTATTTAAAGGAATTTTTGAATAAATTGAGTTAAGTGATTTTTGACTATAATTTTCACTCAAATTATAATCTATAAAAAGATAGTCACTATTTAAATTTAATGGATAAATTGAGTAAAAGCTTAAATTATCTTCAATATTTTTATTATTTAAATTTAATTTTAAAAACATCTCTTTTGCTTCATCTATCGGCTTTAAATTAAACCACATAGCACTCACATTTCGTTCACTGTTTTTTAAAACTTCAACTCTAGGAAAATTATATAATCTATTATAAAGTGAAATAAACAGTTTATCATTTGAAGTGAATTTAATTTTAGAGATATTTTTATTAAATCTAAAAAAATATTTAGTTGAATTTGTCTCTATTTTTAGATTCTCCTCTTTTAAAATATTTAAATTATTATCAAAAAGAGAGTAATTTAGAGTTGAAATATTTTTATCTACTAAATTAACATCAAGCCTAATTGAAGTAGTTAAATCTCTAAAGTGATTTATTTTAAATGTTAAATTATTTTCAAGTAGATAACTCTTTTTGATAAGCATTGATTTATTAAAATCTCTATTTTGTATAAACTCTTGTAATCTTTCATCAACACTCTCAATCTCTTCATCTTTTAAAACATACAGTTTTCTAATAAAATAATCTTTTTCACTCACTCCAAGAGGCCCAAACGGTCTAAAAACTTCTCTTAAAACATTTCTTTTCTCATTTTCATTCATAAGCTCATAACTATAAACATTTGAAGTACTGAGAGACTCTTTTGTACTTCTCTTTAATCGTTCCCATAAATAAGAGAGTTTATCTTCTCTATTTTTCTCTTGTTTATAAGTTCTAATCGCTATATCTTTCATCTCTTCATCCATAGAATGAATCTTAAATTTAATTTTAAAGGCGTTTGGAAAATTTGATATATTAATAAACTTTTTTTTGCTAAGTGCAGGAGTGATAGAGTTATTTAAATAATATGATGGTCGAATATTTTTAGTATCTTTTATAAAGTTTAAAACTTTTGTATTAAAGTGATATATTTTATTTAATAATATTTTATTATTACTATCAATGATTTGATAATTAATAGCGTAATTCAACTCTTTATCATAATCTATTTTTTTACTCTTTATATTTGCCGTAGATAAAATTTTAAATAGTGTGTCATCTCTTGGAATATTAAAAATTAGCCAATTATCTTTTTTTAATATATAAGTTACACTAACTTTTGCATCTTTAAAACTTTTTGTTCTATCTCTTGAAAAGAAAGATTCTATATCTATACTTTGATAAATATAGTAAGTTGATAAAGTTAGGAAGGTTATGAGGATGAGTTTTTTCATTGAAAATTATTAACACTATCAATCATCATAATTTCTGTTACTATACATTCTTTTAATAATATAAGTTCTTTAATATAAGGTAACAAGTTATCCCAAAAAATTATCGATAATGTATATATTGATACTAAAACCACATATCCTATATTATATTTTTTATAAGCTTTATATTTTAATTTAAACCAAAGCCAAAATGTAAATATAAATATTACTACCCATACTAATAAATATACTTTGTAATTAACTTTACTTAGAAAATAGGAATATATAATCATTTTTGATATTGCAAGAACCCATATATAAAATAATGGTATGATTAATATAAAAATAAAATTGTTTATTTGACCAACATATTGTGAATACTTTCTATCGTGGAAGCTGTCAGATATATCATCTTCACATAACTGCTTTTTTTTATTCTCAATAGCCTTTATATTACTAAAATTACTAAAAGGAACATACAAAAAAAATACAATCATAACACTAAATAAAACAGTTAAACCAATAAATATATTTTCCAATCCATTTTTAAAACTTAATTTGTTTAAACATTTTCCATAATGTGTTTCTAAAAATACCATTAAAGTTAGTATTAACCAAAGTATTGTTAGAGAATAATAATTCTCATAAATAGTTTCTGATGTACTTTTTGATAATGTTTTAATTTTTTCCATATTTATTTGTCTGTAATCAAACAATATGATACTTATGTAAAATAGCTTCAAAATCTTTTCTATTTTTTGAAACTTTTATATCTTTTTTAATAGAGTTTCTCTCTTTTATTAAATATCCTAAAATTAAAATAAACCCACTAAGCATAACTGTTAATATCATATTAAATTTAGAGTTCATATCTTCAAATCGTCTATTTGTAGATTCTTGATTTGCTTTCATAACTTCAAGAAGTAATCTATTATTTTCCCTCATATCTTTTCTTAACTCTTTAAACTCTTCTTTTATTTCACTTTTAACATCAATATTATTGTTTGCAAAAACAAAACCAACAAAAAATATTATTAAAACCACTACTCTCATAAAATTATCCTCTCTTAATCTTAGAAATTATATCACAAATATTTTAATTTTTTTTCACATTAATATCTAATTCATAATAGATTTTTAAACCTGTTCTCTTTTTTCTTAATAGTTTAAAATCAATTAAAAATTTAATATCTTTTAATATGGTTTGTATTGATAATTTAAATTTTTTTGCTATCTCTTTTGATGTCATAGCATAGGCACTCTTATTTCTAGCTATGCTTTGTAAAACACCCTCTTGTCTTTTTGTAAGTTTTATATCTTTAGCTTGGGCTTTATCAAAAATAATATTCTCTCTAAAATATAAGAAGACTCTATCATCAAGTAATTTTAATGCTTCCAACATAATATCTAACATATAGTAGATAAAGTAAGTTAAATCTAACTCATTCTCTTCAACAGCAATAAAAGCTTTTTCATACTCTTTTTTTCTCTTGTTAGTTGAATGAATAATTTCAGATAGTGAAATATAATAAAACATATCAAAACTATTTTGACCTAATAAGTGAGTAAAAAGTACCCTTATTGTTCTTCCATTTCCATCAAAGTGTGGATGAATATAACCATATAAAAAATGAAATGCAATTATTTTATATATTCTTTCTAAATACTCTATTTCAAAATCATCATTTGAAGAGTTTATAAAAATAAAAAGTTTACTTAACATTTTTTTCATTTTTTCAATATTTGAAGTTGGTCTAAAAATAACTTTTTGAGTATCTGTTCTTATCTCTACTACATCATCTCTATAAACTCCCTCTTCACTTTTTTTATCTAATGTCTCTTCTGTAATAATTTGATGTAAATATAAAACTATCTCATCATCAATTATTCTACTTTTATTTTCAAAAATATACTCTAGGGCTTTATAATTATTTAAAATCATCTTTTCAGATTTATCTTTTGGTGTTAAGTGGTTTTTAACTATCTCTTTAGTTCTCTTTTTTGTACTATAAGCACCCTCTATTGAAGATGAATGAAAAGCTTCAGAAATCAATGTATCAAAAATCAACTCTTTTTTATAGTTATCTTTAAATGTATATGGAGAACTTCTCCAAAATTGTTTAATTTTATCTATATTCTCTTTTATTAAGTGAGTTTCAACAAAAAAAAACTCTTCTTTTTCTAACTCTACTAACTCTTTTTTATATTTTTTTCTATATTTTAATATTTCTTGATAAATTTTATCATAACTACAACCATTCTCTATAATTAATTTTTTTCTATACTCTATCTCTTTTGGAGTATAATAGTTATCAATAGTTAAATACTTTATCCACTCTTTTGTTGTTTTAGGATATTTTTTTAACATATAACCTCTTTAATTAATTTTCCTCAAAATATATCACACAAATATTCAAAACTTAATTAAATAAAATTTGATTACTTTTTGAATCCAAAAAGCTATTTATATCATCTAAAGTTAAATTATCTTTATCTAAATACATTTTATTAAATTTTTGTGAATTTAAATCTATTACAGTTATTAAATTATCTTTTTTAAAAATTAATAAAAAAGCCCTCTTTGAGTTTGCATCAATTAATCTTTTAAAATTAAATTTAGTATTTAAAATTTGTTGTAAAATAATAATATCTAAGCTTTTAATATAACTCTCTATTAAATTATTTAACTCTTTTGGAATTTCAAAACTCTCTTTTTTAACTTCACTTATATATTTAAATAGAGCCTCTTTTATACTCTCTATTTTTAAAGTTTCAAACTCTCTATTTAATAAATTATTTTTATTTTGTGTTTTATATTTATCTCTTATTTCAGGTGAAAGCCAAAGGATTAAAAACTCTTTATTTATAGATTGTTTCAGATATAAAGCTTGAGAGATTCCTCCTATTTCATAACCAACTTTATCAATTTCACCATTTGCAAAACCAACTATTAAGCTATCATCTGTTAATTTTTGAACTATATTTTTACTAATTTTACTTAACTCACTTACTTTAATCTCTCCATTAGCTGAAGCTAAGATAATATCCTCTTTTGGTTTTTGCTTATCTTTTCTATATCCAAATGCCCTAATTTGAATTGAGGCTATCTCTAAATTGAGAGATTCTCTTAGTATTACTTGGTTTACTAAATTAAATAAATTTTGTCTATTTTTACTTTTGATAATATCACTACTTCCATCAAAATTACTAAATGGGTGAGTGCCTGAAATAAGCAGAGCTTTTGCTTGTAATCTATCAAAAAGTGAAAGCCCATACTCAAAAGAGTTTTTCTCATAAAGAGGTCTTGGAATTTGGATAACATAAGGCTTTGTTATTCCAACTCTAAATATATAAGTTCCCCAAAATTTGGAATTTTTATCTCCTGTTAAAATAAGATACTCTTCATTCGTTAGTGTATCTTTGTATCTAATAATCTTATAATTTAAAATTGATGTTAGTTGATTGATTGATTTTAACTCCTTTAACTGCTTTGTACTCCAACCTAAGTTTTTATAATCAAAATCTATTAAGTGATAAATCGGTTTTAAAATCTCTTGGTCAAAAAATAATAGTTCTTGTAAAGTAGGTGCTTTATATAAGTTTGAGCCTACTTTTGCGATTAAATTATCTCTATTTTCTAAAACCCATTCACCTAAATATCCATCAATTTTCTGCTCTTTTACTTTAAATTCTAAATTTTTTATAAGTGGTTTTGAGAGTAATACTCTTCTATCTTCTCTATTTAAGTACAACTCTGCAAAACCTCTAACACTCTCTTCTCTTAAAATATTTTTTAACTCATCTTGATTCCAAAGTGTTTTAAAATTTATATAGCTTTTAAGTTTTACTAAATTTAAATCTTTTGGGATAGAGTTTTTTATATGGATTGTACTTTTAGAATTTACTTTTTCTCTAACTCCCTCTAAGACTCTTAAGCTTTTAGCACTAAAACCTCTAATTTGAAAAGTATCAGATTTATTAAACAGTTTATGAAATACATTAAAGAGTGTGTATCTATTTGTAAGTACATTTGAACTTTTATCAAAACTATTATCTTTTGTAGCTCCTGAAATTGCTAAAGTTTTTGCACTAAACTCTTTAAATAGAAAAAAGCTAATTTCAAAAGTTGCCCACTCATCAAGTGGGAATGGAGTCTCTATTAACAAATCATTTTTAGCCTTAGTATCAATTACATAAAATCCCCACATATCTTTAGGTTCTATTTCACTTAAATATAAGTATCTATTTTTAATAATCTCTATCTTATAGTTTAAATCAAATAGTAAGCTTGAAGCTTTTAAAAGTTCATCTCTACTATTTTTATAGTTTTTTAAAATTCTTATCGCTTCTTGAAATTTTTCTATCTCTTCTGGTGTTGGTTGCTTGAAACTATTTTTTATATGTCCACTATAAAGCGTTATCTTATCTCTTTGCATCACTTCGTATAAGCTTAAATTACTATCAACTATATTCTCTCTACTCACTTTTATATCTATATCTTTTACAAAAAAGTTTGGAACAAAAGTGAGTGAAAAGCCAATTATACTAGCTACTATAATTGAGTAAAAAGAGGTTTCAATAGTTGCACGAGTGAGCCTTATAATTATCTCTTTATCATACATTTTAATAGCAATTAGAGTTGATAATAGATAACCAAAGGCAAAATAGTCACTCACTTTCTCTTGAGGAAAAAGTTTAATTATTAGAATAGATAGTAAAAATTTATAGAAAAATCCTACATTAAAAAATAGAATTAATTTTCTAGCCCCTTCAATTGAGCTATTTTTAAATAGAGGTAATTTTAAAATCATAGAGGCGATATATAAAATAATAAGAGCCTCAACAAATGAGATTAAAATTTTAGTTGGTTGATACCATTGCAGAGCTAAAAGTGCTGGGATTAAAATCCCATTAAAATCCCAACCATATCTCAAATTCATCCGTGAAGCTATAAAAGCAGTTGTAAGCAAAATTATATAAGCTTTTGGACTGGCAAGAATTGAAGTTGAGATATCTTCATATAGATAACTTAAATTACTAAGAGTAAAATTAGTGTATTCTATTAAAACAAATCTAGTAATTAAATAAGTTATAAAAATAGTTATAAAAAATGGAACAGTACCTCTAATTAACCCTGGTTTATAGAGTTGATTTGCGATAAGTGCTACGACAATAAGCCCAAAACTATGAAGATTATTTCTATAATCAAAATTTATATTAAAATAGGCGTTTATCGATTCACCAAATTCAGGAAGTAAATAGCCATCAAATAAAATTCTAACAATAGTCGAGAGAATTAAAATCAAAAAGAATCTATCTCTACCAAAAAAATCAGCCCAAAAACCAATTCTAGCAAGATATGTAGAGAAAAAATACATAAGTGAATAAGTTGCAAAACTCTCAACTAAAATAACAACTACTGCAATTGGTTTAACTAATAATAATGGTACTAAATACCCTGGGACTACAAGACCAGAAAGTACCCAACCAAATCGCAGATTAAAAAAAGCTACAACTAAAATACCTATCCAAACAGTTGTAGTAATTGAATTTGCAAGTCCACCTTCTGGAAATATTGGTAAATAAAATTCCATTTATAATTTCTTTTTATTTTTATTTTAGCATTTTAAATGTATAAAAAAGTTTTTGTGATAATATTTTAAATATATCATACAAAGGAATAAATAAGTGTTTAATAAAAAATATCTATTAGATTCTATTAAACTTGAAAATAGATTTTTTAGTTATATAATATTTTATACTATGCTTTTAACTGCCATTAGTTCAATTTTAAGTGTTTATTATATGAATTTAATATTTATACTTGTTAGTATCTCTTTACTTACTCTTGAATATATATTTTTGCCAATAGGGGCATTTTTAACTTATAAAAAAATGAAGTGTTTTTTAAAAAATGCTAAAAATAGTAAAGGAAAAATTGTAAATATTATGTACGATAGAGAAATTGGATTTATAAATACAAAAAGAGCAATTGTTAAATTTAAAACACTAAATGGAGTAGATGTAATCTTTATAAATGATATTTGTACAAAAGCTATAAACTCTAGTTTAAAAAATGGAGACGAAGTAGATATTTTATATAATCCATACAAACCTAGTGAAGCATATATAAATAGTTATGATTCTATTTGGTCTAAAGTTTTACTTTTAATAGTAGCCTCAATATCATTTTTTATTATAATAACTTCTGTATTTGAAATAATTTATCAAAAAAGAGATTTTATTTACTTATAAATTAAAAATCATCTCTTAAATAAAAAACTTTTCTCTTTTTTCTCTAAATTATTTAATTTTTCTTCTAATTAATAAAAACTCTTCAAAATAATCATTTAAAATTTCATTAATTAAATCCTCTGCTATATCTTCATTATAAGTGTGCGAACTTAAATTTCTATCCTTAACCATACTCATACAAATTTCACCGTTTTTGATAATATTTAATTTAAAACTCTCTCTTGTAGCATCGTTTGAGCCATAAATCTCTTTTACGTATTGAAAGTTCTCTCTCATTTCCTCTTAAAGCTTTTTTATAATTTGAGTATTTTTGTATCCATCTTATGTTTTTTTGCATTTAAGAAATCCTTTTTTATGCTAGAATTCTATTAAATTTATATTAGGAATCTCACTCCACGGTTATATTTTCTTTAAGAAAGATAAACCTCTCTTGATTTGGGCTTTTTAATTAGTTCTACAAAGATTTTAAACAAATCTTTATATA
>JADGEE010000170.1 GCA_016744535.1 Campylobacteraceae bacterium | reverse complement strand
ATATATAATTATATATTATGTGTTGGTAGAATAAACTCACGAAAAGCACAAATTAAAACTATTAAAGCATTAAAAGATTTAGATATTAATTTAGTCTTTATAGGCAGAGAAGACCCCTCGGAATTAGAATATTTTGAGAGCTTTCAAAAATTAGTTAAAAAGTTTGATAATATTCATTGGATTGGACAATTAGATAATAGTTCTGATTTATTAATTTCAGCTTATTCAAATGCTAAAGTTCATATTTTACCATCAAATCCACCTGAATTTCCAGGTATTTCCTCACTTGAGGCTGGAATTGCAGGAACAAAAGTTATTACAACAAAAGCATTAGCAGTTACAGAGACTTTAGGTGATTTTGCATACTATTGTGATTCAACAGAGGAATCTATATATGAAGCTACTATAAATGCTCTAAAAGATAAAGATAACAGTGACTTACAAGAACATCTCTATAATAATTTTACTTGGGAAAAAATTACAGATAAAATTATAAATATTTACCAAAAAGTACATAAGGAAAATTAAATGAGTTTTTCAAATATTAATATACCAAATTTTCTAATTGAAAATAGATTAATAAAAGGAAATTCTTTATTAGAT
This sequence comes from Campylobacteraceae bacterium, assembly GCA_016744535.1. GTDB lineage: Bacteria > Campylobacterota > Campylobacteria > Campylobacterales > BB28 > BB28. The sequence continues at coordinate 1,454 of JADGEE010000170.1, read as the reverse complement.
ATTGGTGCTGGACACGGAGCATTAGCTTATTTAATGCAAAGAGATAGTGAATATTCAAAGGTAAATAAAGTTGCAATTGAAATATCTAAAGAAGCAAAAGAGTTTAATGATAAACATAACTTATATGAAGAGTTTTTTACTTCAGAATATGAAAAAATAGATAATAGAAAATTCGATACAGTTATTGCACTTGAGTTAATGGAGCATTTAATACCAGAAAATCCATCTTTAGATGAATTTTTAGAAAAAATAGAAAGCTTGGCTACAAATAGAGTTATTATTAGTGTACCTGCACCATATATGACTTTTAATATAAACTCTTTAAAAATAAATTTAAAAAATATTTTAGATAAAAATAGTGAAATTTCAGACGAAGAGGCAATTATATTATTAGCAGATACTCATAAACAAATTATTTTTCCATCATATTTAATCTCAAAAGGTTATAAAAGTGCATTTAATTTTAAAAAAGGGACAATTAGTGGCTCAATTATATATTATAAAGATATAAAAACTCCATCTAATGCTCAAAAAGCTCTAGCTGATATGTTGTATCCAAATGATTTTTTAAAAATAGCAAAAGAGTATTATGCTAGTGATAAAAATATTTCAAATAGAGACTTTTTAATAATATTTTTTGAGACTTTAATTAAAAAATATAGCAAAAAATATTTTGTACCTTTTTATCCGGCATTGATTTATTATTTTAAGGTAGGAATGTTTAATTTAATTAAAAAATGAGATTAACTAAAAATGATATTAATATTATTAAAAGTGTTATTTTTAATAATATAGCTGATGCAAAAATAATACTTTTTGGAAGTAGAGTTTATGATGATAAAAAAGGTGGAGACATAGATATTTGTGTAAAAACACATTATGAAATATCTTTATCTAAAAAATTAAAAATATTGACAAAAATAGAGTTAGCAGGTATTCAGAGGAAAGTTGATATAATTTTTCAAACACCAAAAAGTAAATATGAACCGATATTTGATACAATTTCAAAAGAGGGTATAGTGTTATGATTAATGAAATTATAGAAAAAGCAAATTTGCATAAAAATAGATTAAAATTAGCATTAGAAGAAATTAAAGAATGGGAAAATTTAGATAGTGATATTTTTAAAAACTTTGAAAAAATTAAAACTGTAGATAGTTTTATATATAGATTTATCAAATTACAAGATATAATGGGAGAAAAGCTTTTTAAAACTTTTTTAGATGAAATAGGTGAATATAAAAATACTATGTCATTAATAGATATTTTGGATAAATTAGAGAAATTTGAAATTATAGAAGATGCTTATCAATGGATGGAGTATAGAAAATTAAGAAATCAATTAACACATGAATATCCAAATAATGAAAATGATGTTATAAATGGTATAAAAATTGCAATTAATTCATTTAAAGATATTGAAATAATATTAAATAAAATTATAAAATATATTG
>JADGEE010000169.1 GCA_016744535.1 Campylobacteraceae bacterium | reverse complement strand
TAAAAAATCATAAAAAAGTCACTTTTTTATTTAAATTTCACAAAAAACTATTAAAAATATTTTTTTTATGTCGATATGGTATTTATATGGATTTAAATTAAAATTAAGGAGATTAAAAAAGATGTAAACACCAATCAGAACATCGGCATTAATTAAAAATTATCAAGGAAGATAAACTACCAATAAATTTTCCTCGATATTTGTCTAGGTTAAGTAGATTTTTGTAGGGTTCGCATAGAACTATACCCTTGTATTGTACAAAAAAACTACAAAAGTTTATCTTAAGAAATAATATTTTTTTTAAATTAGATTATTAAGATAATGATAAACCAATGAAAAACATAATAATAAGCATAACAACATCAGCACTTTTAGCGACTTCTGCATTTTCAGCAGAGTGTACTGGATTTGATGATTTATTTCCATTTGAGGATATTTCAAGCAATCAAGTTTTTAATGTAAATGGAAATTTAGAGAGTGCAAATGGTAAAGTAAATAGTGCTTTAAAATTTAATGGAAACTCTTATTTGAGTGCAAGTGATTCTAACTTTTCAAATTTTAGTGATGATTTTTCAATGGTAGCTTTTATTAAAACCAATGCTAAAAGTATGAGTCAATCTATAATTGATAAGAGAGAAAACAATACCGGTTATCATCTCTTTTTAAACTCAATTGCAACAAGTGAATCGACTTTAGCATTAGAGATAAATGGTGTTAATTTTGGTAATCCAAATGGTGAAGCTTTAAATGATAATAAGTGGCATTGTGTGGCTGTAAGTGTTGATAGAGACCAAAATGATGGAGGTAATTTTTATATTGATGGAGTTACTTCACATAATTTTGACCCAACAGTTGTAGATTTTGATAGCTCAAATGATACTAATTTACTAATTGGTTCAGCAGTTCCTAATCATCCATTTAGTTCAAAATTTAAAGGAACAATTGATGAAGTTGTATTTGCTTCAAGTGTCTTAACTCCTGAGCAAATTAGTTGTTTGTGTGATAAAAATGAGATGATTGAAGATAATGATGATTTACCTTTAATTCCATTAGTAGAAGAAAATTCAATTACAATAAATCACCAATTTATCCAAAATAATCCAGCATTAGCTCCAGTTTTAGATTTAGAATCGAGTAAAACAACTGATATTAATAAAAATGATTTTGTGGCTTTAAGTATCTCAACAGTGAATGTTAAAGATGTTAATTTAAGTGCAAATGATGGAAGTGTCTACTTCAAACAAGAGGGCGATATTGTCTATGCTAGTTTTACAAAATCAGGAGATTATGAGATAACTCTTCAAGGTTATGATAATTCAGGAAACCTTTTAAGTGATAATATTACTTTTTCTATTAATGCAAATACAGGACCAACAGGTAGTGATTCTGAATTTAATATCAAATCAAATGAAGTTTTAAAATTTGATGGAAATACATATTTTCAAGATATTGATGGCGACTTTTTAACATTTTCACTTGAGGGTGAATATCCAAAAGGAAACTTGCAAATTAATAATAATTTAATAGTTTTTACACCTGATAAAGAGAGTTATTCAACTAGCTTTTCTTTAAAAGCTATTGACCCAGATGGAGAAGTAGCAATAGCTAATTTTAATTTAAATGTTACATTAACAAGTGATATTGAACTGCTTAGAGGTTGGAATTTAATTGGAAATTCATTAAGTGATAAAGCTATTAATACATCTGCAATATTAGAAACTGACGAAGTTATTTATACTTTTGGAGATAGTGGCTTTTGGGAAATGTCTGATTTAAATTATAATTCTAAAGATTTAAAACCAAAAGAGGGATTTTGGATAAAAGCAGAAGATGATAGAGGGTTTTCTGTTGATAATTCAGTTCCTAATGCTTTGAGTGATTCAGCTGAAAAAAGTGTTAATAACGGTTGGAATCTATTAGCAGAAACAAAAGAAGTAGCATTAAGAGAATTAAAATATGGTTATGATAAAGTTTTTGTTTATGATAAAAAAGATAACAATTGGTTAAATTCAACTACTAACCCAAACTATATATTAAAAGAGTTTAATGGATATTGGGGGAGAGC
>JADGEE010000110.1 GCA_016744535.1 Campylobacteraceae bacterium | reverse complement strand
GTATCAAATGAAACTATCAAAAGCCTTTCTGGTTTTCAATATATACTAAATGCTTTAAAACTAATTTATTGAATTATTTTTAGGAATTGGTATAATATAGTGAAATACTTTAGAGATAAACATAATATTCCCGCATTAGCTGTAATTATAAGTGATGATTTTAATACATTAGAAAAAGCAAGTGTTGGTGTAAAGGTTTATGGAGAAAATAATCTAGTTACTAATAGTGATAAGTGGCATATAGGCTCAATCACAAAGTCTATGACTTCTACTCTTTCAGCCTCTTTAGTTGAAGATGGTCTTATATCTTGGAATACTACAATAATAGATGTTTTTCCAGAACTTATAGAGACTTTACCACAAAAGTTTCATACTATCTCTTTAGAAGAGTTACTCTCTCATAGTTCAGGTATTCCTACTGAAGGTGGTGATATTTTGGAAGCTTTTTTAAATTCTAATTTATCTCCAAAAGAGCAAAGATTAGCATTTTTATATAATGTATATGATAATGGAGAAGAGATTAAAAGAGGTGAATATGAATATAGTAATTTAAATTATTTAGTAGCTGGAGCAATGCTTGAGAGAGTTAGTGGTGATACATTTAAAAACTTAATGCAGTCAAATCTATTTACTCCTCTTTCAATGTTCTCAAGCACTATTGAAGAGTTAGGAGATATTAATGGAATTTGGGGACATCATTATATTTCAGATGACTGGTTACCCAAAAAACCAGTAGCGGATGATTTTATTTTCTCTCCAGCTGGAAGTGCTACATTTGTTACACTTAACGATATGGCTTTGTATTTAAGAGAGCATCTATTAGCTAATCAAAATAAAGCAACTCTCTTAACAAAAGAATCTTTTAATAAGTTACATACAAAAGTAGTAGATACTCCTTTTAATAATATGGCTTATTCTCTTGGTTGGATAGTAAATGATGAAGGTCTTTTTCACAATGGCTCAAATAATAAATGGTATGCATTAAGTGTTATTAATTTTAAATTAAATATAGTATTTTTTATTGTTACAAACTCAATGGATAATGATAACTCTGTTAAAGCAGTATCAAACTTAACAGATAGTTTAATTAAAAGAATAGAAGCAACAAAAAAATAGAAGAGAGTTTATTCTCTACTCTCTTTAAATCCTAAAACTATAATATCCCTAAAAAATTAAAGTACGAAATATAGCAACCCTCTTTTATGACTGCTTATAATATTATAAATATTTTATTATATTTAGATAAAATATTATATAAATTAAAATTAGAGTTTAAAAGGTAAATTTTGGAAAGAATAAAGATATATAATTTAGGTCCAATAAAAGAGTTAGATTTAGAATTAAAGCAAATTAATATATTTATAGGTTCTCACGCAAGTGGAAAAACTATCGCTTCGCAAGTTGTTTATTTTTTTAAGAAAATATCATTAATTGTTGATTTTACTCTTGAAAATTTTGATGAAAATTTAATTACTTCTTTTGAAAAAAACATACAAATAGACTTTGATTTATCTAAAAATTTTTATGTAGAATATAATATAAATGATAAAAATATTATTTTTGAAAAAAAGTTAAATAGTGAAGTAGAAATAAGAGGAAAAATATTTGATTACATTAAAGAATTATCATTAGAAACAAAAAATTTAAAATTAAAAATTAAAAATCAAATGAGTAGTATATTAATAGATATACATTTAAAATTAGTTTTAAAACTAATGAATTATTTAAATCAAAATAATAATGAGGCTGTTTATATACCTGCTTCAAGAACTCTTATTCCAATTGTTGAAGATAATACTTTTGATAGAGAATATTTAAATATTAGTGAATATTTACAAAGTTTTGGACGATTTTATACACAGATAATGAAAAATTTTGTAAATTATGATGAAGAAAAAAATAAAAAAATAAAAAATTTAAAAAAATTAGCTAAAAAAACTTTAAAAGGTATAATAATTAAAGATGAGAATAATAAAATAAAATTTAAATTAAATATAGATGAAAATATAGATATTTCACTTATATCATCAGGGCAACTTGAAGCATTGCCAATTTATATCTCTTTAATGAATTCAATAAAAATAAAAAGTAATTATTTTTTTATTATAGAAGAACCAGAATCACATCTACATCCAGAAGGACAAATGGAGATGGTGGAGTTTTTAGCAATGGTAGCAAATCATAAAGTAGAAAATAATACAAATTCACTTATCGTTACAACTCATAGCCCTTTTATCTTAACTTCATTTAATAATTTAATTTATGCCTATGATGTTAAAGATGAGAAAGTTAATGAGATAGTTCCAAAAGAGCAACAGATAAATTTTGATAATGTAAATGCACTTATGTTTGCAGATGGTAAAGTTACATCTATTTTAAATGAAAAAAGCAGATTGATAAAACAAGGAAGCATTGCAGAAATATCTATGAAAATATCAGATAAGTTTCAAAGTATTATGAGACTTGAAAGATGAAATGTATTTGCAATAATATTGTTAAAATTTCAAATAATAATATTTTTGGGCGTTATAAAATTGAATTTAACTCAAAAGTAAAAGAATTTTGTTTAGTAAAAAATATAAAATTTATTACACCGCCGAAAAAAGATAGTTTTGAGGATGATATAGTTTTAAAGTGTAGAGAAGATGATGTAATATTTTTCTTAATTCCTATTTTAGAAAGTGAAAGAGATAGTTTTGAGAGAGCTTTTATTTTGATTAATAGCATTGAAAAAAAATGTATTTCTTTAGAATTTCTTGTTATAGTTTTTATGTATCAAGAAGATTTAACTTCAACAAGTGAATTTGATTCACTTTATAAAGAGTATTGTAGTAATTTTTGTAAATTAATAGAAACAAGTGTTAAAATAAAAAAAATATTTTTAGACAAATATGATGGCAAGTTAGATTGCCATATTAGAAGTAAATAAATTAAAAAAGGTAAAAAATGATAAGAAAATTTATAGAATTTAGTGTTAATAAGCCCGTATTAAACCATATATTTTTACTATTTTTAGTGGTTGTGGCAGTGATTGCTTATAGAAATATCCCTAAAGAGATTTTTCCGCCATCAAATTTAGATGCGATTAATATTAGTGGAGTTTATGTCGGTGCTAGTGCTGATATACTTGATAAAATGGCGGTTAAGAGTATTGAAGATGAGCTTAAGAATTTAAGTGATATAGCTGAAATTGATACAGTTATTAAGAGTGGTTTTTTTAATATTAAAGCTGATTTAAAAGATGGTATAAAAGCTGAAAATGCGATTGATGATATAAAAGATATTATCTCAAATATCAAAAGAGATTTACCATCTGATATGGATGAGCCAACCGCTAAAATACTTAAACACTCTTTTCCTCTTGTACTTATTGCAGTAGCTTCAAAAGGTAAACCTAAAGAGGAGTTATTAGAGGTTGCTGATAAGTTAAAGAGTGAGCTTAGTGGTATTAAAGATTTGAGCGATGTAGTTATTAGAGGGGATGCTGATGAGGAGTTATTATTCTTTTTAGATGAGATGAAAATAGATGCTTATGGATTAAATAAAAGTGCTGTAATAGATTCAATTAAGAGACTTAGTTCTATTTTTCCAATAGGAATTATTAAAGAGAGAGGCTCACATCTATTTCTATCAACTCTAAATGGTGAAAAAGATAAAAGCTTAATAGAAAACACTATTATCAGTGTAAACAATAAAAAACTCTTTATTAAAGATATTGCGAAAGTTAAATTTCAATTAAGTGATAGTGACCAAATTTCACATTATAACGGGAAACAAAATATATCTGTAAATGTAAGTAAATCAGAGATGGGAAATGCGATTGCACTTGTAAAAGATATAAAAAAGATTTTAAAAGAGTATGAAGAGAAATACGAAGGTTTTGAATTTAATACTTATACCGACACATCTATTTGGATTAAAAATAGGCTAAATACTGTTGTTTCAAATATTCTATTTGGGCTTATTTTAGTATTTTTATCTATGTACTTTTTTATCAATTCAAGAATTGCGATAGTTGTAGCAATTGGGATTCCTGTAAGTTTTATGACTGGTCTGATTTTTGCAAATATATTAGGTTATAGTTTAAATATGCTCTCTTTGCTTGGAGCGTTAATTGCCCTTGGTATGTTAGTTGATGAGGCGATAGTTGTTGCGGAGAATATCTATCGACATATGGAGAATGGAGACGACCCTAAAACTGCTGCTATAAATGGAGCTGTTGAGATGTTTCCAGCTGTTTTAACTGCAACGGCTACGACTGTATTTGCATTTTTACCTCTATTAATGGTTAGTGGAGAGATAGGAATATTTATTAAAATTTTACCTATTATGATTTCAATTCTTTTAATCTCTTCTCTATTTGAAGCTTTTTTCTTTTTACCTCTTCACGCAAAAGATATTCTTGTAGTACACAAAGAGAATGACGATACTATGTGGAAAAAGTTCAATAGGCTTTATACTAATATTTTGAGTTTTATGCTTAAGTTTAAAAAAGTTTCACTATTTTTATTAGTTGTTGGAATTATATCTTTAACTGTAATTATGGTTAAACAGTCAAAATTTCAACTATTTCCTCAATTTGATACAACTCAAATTTATATAAGTGGAAAAGTAGATGTAAACAATGAGTTAAAAGATACAGAAGAGATTATCACAAAACTTGAAAAAGAGTTATTAAAAGATATTTCAGAAGATGAAGTCTCCTCTATCACTTCAGTAATAGGGCTAAAACTTGATGCAAAAAATCAAGCAGAGTTAGCAGAATACTATTTTCATATATTTATAAATTTACACGAAAGTGCACCAAAAGATTTCTATAATACTTATATAAATCCTCATCTTTCACCTGAATATGACGCGGAGGCTATGATTAGAACAAGAGATGCAACTTTTATTGCAGATGATTTAAAAGAGATAGTTGATGAATTTAAAGAGATGAAAACAGAGAGAGGAAAGGTTTTTGAAGAGTTAAATGTAATTGTACCTCAAGCAGGAATTATTAAAAGTGATGTTGAAATCTCTTTTGCAGGAGATGACGACAAGATAAAAGAGGCTATTAATATGGCTAAAGAGGCTATGAATGAAATTGAGGGAGTTCATAATATAACTGATGATTTATTTGAAGGAGAGAGGGAGTTAAAATTTAGAGTAAATGAGTATGGGCAGAGTTTAGGAATTGATGAATCAATTATCTTTAATAATTTAAAGCCATTTTTCTTAAAAGGTGAACACTCTAAAATGTTTAATGAAAAGGGCTTAATTAGAGTTAAATTTCAAAGTATAGAAAAAGATAGCTTTAAGACTTTATCAAATTTTTATCTAAATATCGAAAATAAAAAAGTTAAATTAAGTGAAGTAGTTGATTTTATTTATCAGCCATCTTTTGCAAAAATTATAAAAGAGGACGGCAAAAGAATTAGAAGTGTTTTTGCATCTCTAAAGAAAAAAGAGATTACTTCAGCCGAATTTTTAAAGCTTTTAGAACCGACTTTAGATGAGATAAAAAAGAGTGTTGAAGTAATGATTAAAGGTGAAGAGAAAGAGAATGAACGAATTAAGACAGATTTTGCAGAAGCTGGGATTATAGCTCTATTTTTAATTTTTATCTCACTTGTTTGGATGTTTGATAGTTCAATCAAAGCATTAATGGTAATTTCAACAATTCCTCTTGCTATTTTAGGAGTTTTAGTTGGGCATAAAATTATGGGAATAAATTTAACAATGCCTAGTATGATTGGAATTGTCGGACTTACTGGAGTTATCGTAAATGATGGATTAATTATGTTAGATTTTATTAGAAAAGCAACCACCATAGATGACATTGCACAGAGGGCAAAACTAAGATTAAGACCAATTTTATTAACTTCACTTACAACTGTTTTAGGTTTAGCTACACTGATATTTTTTCCAATGGGACAATCTTTGATTTTACAACCAATGGCTATTACAATTGGATTTGGTCTATTATGGGCAACGGTTCTTAATTTATATTATATTCCAATTTTATACTCTGTTGTTTATAAAAGAAAGTGATTTTAATTTATACTATTATTCTATAATTGGAGAAGTAATAATCTCCGATTTTAAAGAATCTAAAATTGCACTCATATAAGTAAAAAGTTCCTTTTTTGAAATCTTTTTATTTAGTGCTTTTAACTCTAATGATTTAAATTGATTTATAACTTCTAAAACCTTTAATTCTATATCTTTAAGTTTTAAAATAGAATCCTCTTTTATATAATTTTTCTCTTTTTCATATTCTTTCAATTTATTTTTATACTTTTTGAGTAGTTTTTTTTGATTAGCTTTTGTTATTTGTACTTTTACTCCTTTTATATTCTAATAGAGTAAAATTATATTATTATAATATTCTTTTGTCAATATATTTAGAATAAAAAAAAGATTATTTTTTATTAATTAAATTTTTTTCAATATCTCTTGCTACAACATATAAAAAATATTGATTAAGATTTAAACCTAATTGCTCTGCTCGTGTTTCCATTTTTTCAATTATTTCCATATTAAAAGTAATTTGAAGTTTTTTACTTCCTCTGCTAGTTTTATTTTCTTTTTCCTCTACCATATTTTAATTAATCCTTTTGATATTACATAGTGATATTTTAACATAAAAAGAGCTTGTTTTAAGGTTGTTTCTAACTCATAAAAAGCCTATCTTAAAAACTCATACCTAACTTATATAAGCTTTCAACAAAGAGTTTTTTAACAAATTAATGAATATTTTACTATAATTTATTAAAAAAGTTAGAGAGTCTTTTATAATTATTCTATAATTGGAGAAGTAATAATCTCCAATTTTAAAGAATTTAAAATTGCACTCATATAAGTAAAAAGTTCCTTTTTTGAAATCTTTTTATTTAATACTTTTAACTCTAATGATTTAAATTGATTTATAACTTCTAAAACCTCTAATTCTATATCTTTAAGTTTTAAAATAGAATCCTCTTTTATATAATTTTTCTCTTTTTCATATTCTTTCAATTTATTTTTATACTTTTTGAGTAGTTTTTTTTGATTAGCTTTTGTTATTTGCATTTTAATATTCCTTTTGATTTAATTAATTAAAAATAAATAAAAAGTTGATTTAATTATTTTTTAATAAAAAAATCTCTTATTTTGTCTACAAATTCAAGTTCTTTTTTTGCTTCTCTGTATTTTTTTAGTAATAGTATAGATTTAATAGTTTGTTCTCCGATAGTTCCTCTTGATAATGTCGATTTTAAACTACCTTCCTTTACTCCAATCTCATCAGCTACTTTTTTATATCCACCCAATTCTTTTATAAGTGTTTTAATCTCTTCTATACTAATAAGTCCCTTTTCGTCTGCCATACTTTAATTAATCCTTTATTTATTACATAACATTAATCTTTTTTAATCTGTAAATTTACCTTTTTCAATTCTCTGTTTTTCCATTAACTCTATCTCTCTTGCACCAGAAATTACAATTTCTGGGTCTACTGTAAAATCTAGGCTAGTATCTCTATTATCATAATCAATAGAATTTAAAATAACTTTCATAGCTGAAAGTCTTGCTAAATATTTATTATCTGAACGGATAATTGTCCAAGGTGTTTCACTTGCGTGAGTATTTTTTAGCATTTCATATTTCATATTTGTAAAATCGTCCCATCTCTCTTGTGCTTGTACATCAATTTCACTAAGTTTCCATTGTCTTAATGGGTCAGTTTTTCGTCTCTCAAATCTCTTAGCTTGTTCATCTTTACTCACACTAAAATATAATTTTACTAAATTTGTATCTTGTCTCACTAAATCTTGCTCAAAAGTTTTAACACCTATCATAAAATTTTCATACTCTTTATCACTACAAAATCCAAAAATCGGCTCAACCATAGCACGATTGTACCAACTTCTATCAAATAGAACCACTTCACCGCCTCTAGGTAATTGCTCAATATATTTTTGGAAAAACCATTGAGTTTTTTGAACATCACTAGGCTTACCAAGTGCTACTACACGATAGTGTTTCTCATTCATATATCTAATTACTCTTCTAATAGTTCCGCCTTTTCCAGCAGCATCTCTACCCTCAAACAGAACTATCATTTTTTTATTAATATTTTCCAAATACTGTTGCATTTTAATTAATTCTGCTTGATAAGGTTTTAAGTTTTTCTCTTCATCTCTTGAATTAAGTGCTTTGTTTGCTTTTATTTTTAACTCTTCGTGTTCTTTTATATATTTTTCTAAATTAACTTTTCTGTCTCCTATATATACATATTCAGGATTTTCAATATTCATTTTTTTTGTTTCTAACTTTATTTTTTTCATAAATTTCCTTTTTATTAACAATAAATACAGTACAAAATGTGACTAAATTAGCTACTATGGTACTTAAATTTATTTAAATTCTTATTTAAATAAAAATTATATGCTAAAATATAAGTAACAAAGTGTATAGGAGTTCAAATGAGAGTTATATCAATTTATAATATAAAAGGTGGTGTTGGAAAAACTACT